>NZ_JBRRES010000024.1:0-71420 GCF_056760395.1 Stenotrophomonas sp. STEN009
GGGGTTTTTGTGGCGGGGGGGGGCCGGGCGCACCCACACCCCCCCCCCCAACCCCGGTTTCGGGGGCCGCCAAACTGTGGGGTGGGAAACCTGGGGGGGCGTCCGCGGGCCAGGGCCCGGCGCTACCGTCGGCCAAGGGCGGCGCCGGGCCATACCCGGCGTCGTGCCTCACACCAGCAGGCGCTCGACCAGCCGCAGGTACAGGCCCGGCAGGGCCTCAAGCTCGTCCACACGCACGTTCTCGTCCACCTGGTGAATGCTGGCGTTGACCGGTCCCACTTCGATGCACTGCGCGCCCAAGGGCGCGATGAAGCGGGCGTCGGACGTTCCGCCACCGGTACTTTCTTCCGGCGCACCGCCGATGTGGTCGGCCAGCACAGCGCGCGCGGCGGCACGCAGCGTGCCTTCGGGCGTGTAGAACGGCTCGCCGCTGCGGTGCCACTTCAGCGTGTACTGCAGGCCGTGGCGGTCCAGCAGCGCGGTGATCTCCGCTTCCAGCTTCGGCGCATCCCAATGCGGGTTGTAGCGGACGTTGAAATCCACTTCCAGCTCGCCCGGAATCACGTTGTTGGCACCGGTGCCGGCATGGATGTTGGAGATCTGCAGGCTGGTCGGCGGAAAGCTCTCGTAACCCTCGTCCCAGCGCCGCGCACTCAGTTCGGCCAACGCCGGCGCCGCCTGGTGGATCGGGTTGCGCGCCTTCTCCGGGTAGGCCACATGGCCCTGCACGCCCTGCACGCGCAACTTCGCCGACAGGCTGCCGCGGCGGCCGACGCGGAGCAGATCGCCCAGCGTTGCGGTCGACGAGGGTTCGCCGGTGATGCACCAGTCGATGCGCTGGCCGCGCTCTGCGAACAGGCGCGCGACATGGCGCACGCCGTCGATCGCATCGCCCTCCTCGTCACTGGTCAGCAGCACCGCCAGCGTTCCCGCGTGATGCGGGTGGGCTGCGGCGAACTGCTCGGCCGCGATGACGAACGCGGCTACGCTGCCCTTCATGTCGGCCGCGCCACGGCCGTACAGCACGCCATCGCGGATCTGCGGGACGAACGGATCGCTCTGCCAGGCCTCGCGCGGTCCCGGTGGCACCACGTCGGTGTGGCCCAGCAGGACCAGCACCGGCGCACCGCTGCCATGGGTCGCCCACAGGTTGTCGACGTCGCCCAGGCGCAGGTGCTCGCAGTCGAACCCCGCACGCTGCAGCCGCGCCGCAAGCAGCGCCTGGCAGCCGGCATCGTCCGGCGTGACCGATGGCCGTGCGATCAGCTCGCTGGCCAGGTCCAGCACCGCGCTCACGCGCCACCCACGCCGAAGCGCGCCTTGAACCCGTTGTCGCTGAATCCCTGGCTGACCTTGCCGTCGGACGTCACCACCAGCGGGCGCTTGATCAGCTGCGGGTACTCGCGCAGCAGCAGCTTCCACTCGGCATCGGAGGCGGCCGCCTTGCGGTTGTCCGGCAGCTGCCGCCAGGTGGTCGATGACCGGTTGACCATTGCGGACAGGCCGCCCAGCTGCGCGGCCCACTCGACCAGCGTTTCCGGGCCGGGCTTGGTCTCGCGGTAGTCGACGAAGGTGTATGGCACGCCGAAGCGGTCCAGCCACTTGGTCGCCTTCTTGCAGGTATCGCAGTTCTTCAATCCGTAGACAGTGGTGCTCATGGCCATCGGCAATGCTGGAAAACAGAGGGGCAGAATCTCACAACAGACGCTCGGACACGACCCGGAACGGCACGCGTGGCAGGTGGAAGGCCAGCCCGTCGGGCAGCGCAACGCCCATCGCCTGCAGGCGTGGACACTGCAGCGTACCCTGCAGGTGCAGCGGCCGCAGATGGGTCAGCTCCACCGGCAGGTCGATGCGGGTGCTGGCCCAGTGCCCGTCACAGGTACGGGCGATGGCCTCGTCCTGGCAGGTCAGGAAACGCAGCAGGGCGTCATGGCCGGCAAAGGCCGCCGACCACGTGGCATCGTCCCAGCCTGCGGCAACCTGCCACTGCAGTCGAAGCGCCGGCGCGCTGCCGTGCCCACCTTCGATCAGGGTATGGCCGCCGCCATTGGCCTCAAGCACATGTGCGAAGCGCACGGAGAGATGAGGTTGCATGGCATCGCTGAAGGCACGCGCACCGGCGACGAAGGCCAGCTGATCCATCACGTTGCGGTCGAACAGCACGACCGGGGTGCCGTCCGGATCGTCGTCGCGGCGCAGGTACCAGCGCCAGTTGCTCTGCTGCGGCGATGGCATCAGCGCCCGCAGAGGGCCGGCCAGGGCCGGCCCGAAGTGGCCGTGGCGATAGCTGAGGATGGTGTAAGGCGTACGACCGGCATGGACCACGTAGTGATGGCCAGGCGGCGGTGACGGCGCATGACGCACATCGACCCACCAGCTCGCGTAGACCACGTCGCGCACATCGCTGGCCAGCGCCGGCATCGGCCAGCGCCGCGACAGCGCGCGGCGCAGCCGGGTCCAGCGCGGTGCGTGCAGCAGGCGCGGCAGCATCCGCGCGAACACGTTGTCGAACGGATGCCGGTAGATCGCGGACTGCGCCAGGTCGTCCGGCGCAGCCATCGTCAGTCCGCCAGGCCGCGCAGAAGATCGTTGACGCTGGTCTTGCTGCGGGTGCGGGCATCGACCTGCTTGACGATCACCGCGCAGTACAGCGAGTGCGTGCCGTCCTTGCTCGGCAGCGAGCCCGACACCACCACGCTGTACGGCGGGATGTAGCCGTAGGTGATCTCGCCGGTGGCGCGGTTGTAGATGCGGGTGCTCTGGCTGAGGAACACGCCCATGCCGATCACGCTGTGGTGGCCGACCACTACGCCCTCCACCACTTCCGAACGCGCGCCGATGAAGCAATGGTCTTCGATGATGGTCGGGCTGGCCTGCAGCGGTTCGAGCACGCCGCCGATGCCGGCGCCACCGGACAGGTGGCAATGCTGGCCGATCTGCGCACAGGAGCCGACGGTGGCCCAGGTATCGACCATGGTGCCCTCGCCGACATGGGCGCCGATGTTGGTGAAGCTCGGCATCAGCACCACATCCTTGCCGAAGTAGGTACCCCGGCGCGCGATCGCGCCCGGCACCACGCGTACCCCGGCACGACGGAACTTCGCTTCGTCGTACCCGGCAAAGCGCGATTCGACCTTGTCCCAGAACGGGGCCGGACGGGCGTCGACCACTGCCATGTCATTGACACGGAAGTACAGCAGCACCGCCTTCTTCAGCCATTCGTTGACTTTCCAGCCCCCCTGCCCGTCCGGCTCGGCGACACGGAACTCGCCGCTTTCCAGGCCGTCGATCACGCGGTTGACCAGCACCCGGGTCGAGCCCTCCAGTTCATGCAGGGTCAGCGTCGCGCGGCGCTCGAAGGCGCTTTCGATGCCGAACTTCAGTTCTTCCACGCCCGGCGCGGCCGGCCTGCGCAGCGACTTGCGGGCGATGGTCTCGGCGCGCGCGGCTTCCGCGCTCTTGGCCGGGGCCTTCTTCGGCGCCGGCTTCTTCGCGGCAGCCACCTTCTTCACCGGGGCAACGGTCTTCTTTGCGGCCGTCGCGGCAGTGGTCTTTCGGGCCGCCGCGCTCTTGGCGGTCGCGGCGGTCTTCTTTGCAGGCTTGGTGGCCATCAGGTGGGGTCTCCGGCGTTTCGATCAGGGTCCAGGCAGGCCAGCATCGCGTCATGCAGCTGCTGCCGGGCGGGTTCGGTCAGGGGGAGGTCGTGTTCGTCACTGATCACGAAGGTGTCTTCGGCGCGTTCGCCGAACGTGGCAATGCGCGCGTCATGCACGCGCAGGCCCTGGTTGCGCAGCACGAACGCCACGTCGGCCAGCAGGCCGGGGCGGTCGGGTGCGACCAGGGCGAATCGGGTTGCGCCGGGCTCATCGCGGAACTCGATGCGCGGCACGAAGCGGAAGTGACGCAGCTGCCGCGGCACCACCCGCCGCGACGGGCGCAGACGGCCCAGGTCACCGGCCAGCGCCTCGCGCAGCGCAGCTTCCAGGTTGGCGCTGCTGCCATCGGCGAAGGTATCGGCGGGGCTGACCTCAAAGGTATCGAAGATGGTGCCCGCGGGGCCGTCCAGTACCCGTGCGCGATGGATGCCGTAGCCCTTGCGGTCCAGCGTCATCACGATGGCAGCAAACAGGCCGTCGCGATCCGGCGAATGCACGAACACTTCCAGCGCGGGGTCGTCGACGCTGATGCGGCGCACCTTCACCAGCGCCTGGCCCTGCTTCACCGGCACCAGCGCAGCGGCCTGCCAGGCCAGCTGCTCCGGACGCAGGCGGATGAAGCCTTCATCAGGCATGACAGCGAACTGGCGGTCGATCGTGGCGTCGTCATAGCCCTGTTCGCGTACCAGCGCGCGCACGCTGTCACGCGCCTCGGCAACGCGCTCGGCGGCCGGCACCGGATGCTCCAGGCCCTCGCGCAGTGCGCGCCGCGTGGCGAAGTACAGATCGGCCAGCAGCCGGTCCTTCCAGGCGTTCCACAGCTTGGGGCTGGTGCCGGCGATGTCGGCGCAGGTCAGCAGGTACAGGTAGTCGAGGCGGTCGCGGCTGCCGACCAGGGTTGCGAAACGATGGATCACGGCCGGATCGGCGATGTCCTGCTTCTGCGCTGTCACCGACATGCGCAGGTGCTGTTCGACCAGCCACGCCACCAGTTCGGTATCCGAGGCACTGAGCGCATGCGCCTGGCAGAACGCGCGCGCATCCACCGCTCCCAGCTCGGAATGATCGCCGCCGCGGCCCTTGGCAATGTCATGGAACAGCCCGGCCAGCAGCAGCAGTTCCGGCTTGCGCAGCCGCGGCCACACTTCATGCGCGATCGAGAAGCGCTCGTCGGCACGGCTGCTGGCGAACTGGCCGATATTGCGCAGAACCATCAGCGTGTGCTGATCGACGGTGTAGACGTGGAACAGGTCGAACTGCATGCGCCCGCTGACCTGGGCGAACGCGGGAATCCACTGGCCCAGCACACCCAGCCGGGCCATCCGCGAGAGCGTGTCGACCGGGCGCTGGCCACGCAGCAGCGCCATGAACTGCTCACGCGCATCGGCATCGGCCTGGTCATAGGCGGGCAGCAGCGGCAGCGACTCGGCCAGTGCGCGCGCGGTCAGCGAATGCAGGCCACGCACCTGCGGGTTGTTGGCCCAGCCGGCGAACAGGGCGAACACCTGGCCGATGTCGCCGCGCGGCCACGCCGCCTCGTTCGCCGCCAGATAGCCGCGGCGCAGCGAGAAACCCACGGTCAGCGGTTCCGGCAGCGCTTCGCCGTCGAACTGCTCCTCGAAGCGTTGCAGCAGGCGGTCGCTGATCCGGCGCACCACCGAAGCGGCGCGATAGAACCCCTGCATCATCTTCTCGACGCCCAGGTTCTCGGCGTCGTCCTCAAAACCCAGCCGCGCGGCCAGTGTCTTCTGGTAATCGAAGCGGAGGCGCTCCTCCGGCCGCCGTGCCACCAGGTGGAGGCCGAAGCGCAGGCGCGCCAGCACCGCGCGCTCGCGCTGGAGCGCCGCGGCTTCGTCGGCACCCAGATGGCCCAACCCGACCAGCGCCTCAAGGTCGCGAACGCCGAACGCGCGCAGCGCCATCCACCCCAGCGTATTGAGATCACGCAGCCCGCCGGGGCCATCCTTCAGATCGGGCTCGAGGTTGTCGGCGGTATCGCCGAAACGCTGGTGGCGGTTGCGCAGTTCCTCCAGCTTGGCCAGGAAGAAGGTGCGCGCCGGCCACAGTCCGCTGTCGTCGTCGGTTGCTTCGCGCAGCGCCCGGCGCGCCGCATCGTCGGCCAGGATCGGGCGCGCTTCGATCAGCGCGGTCAGCACGGTCTGGTCGGCGGCCGCCTCGCGGCACTGCGCCGCCGAGCGCACGGCATGGCTGACCGCCAATCCGCAATCCCACAGCAGGGCGAACAACCGCGCCAGGCCCGCTTCGTGGGCGAGCTGCGCTGGCGGCGCGCCGAACACCAGCAGATCGATGTCAGACCGTGGGAACAGCTCCCCACGGCCGTAGCCGCCCACTGCGAACAGGGACAGCCCGCTGTCGGACGGCAGGCAGCGCTGCCACGCCAGCCGGATCAGGTGATCGGCCGCGCGCGCGCGCAGTGCCAGCAGGCGCTCGATGTTGTCGCCCTGGTCGAAACGGCGGTACAGCCGCGCATCGGCCTGCTGCAGCGCCTGCCGTGCAGCGGAAGCCCAGTCCGGGTCGTTGAGCGACGCGGCCGGCGTGTCCAGCAGCGAACTCGCCGGCAGCATCCTCAGGAGACCTGCGATTCGCCCGGCGACAGGGTCAGCACGTCAACGCCGGTCTCGGTGACCGCGATCATGTGCTCCCATTGCGCCGACAGCTTGCGGTCCTTGGTCACCACGGTCCAGCCATCCGGCAGCACCTTGTTGTAACGGGTGCCCTCGTTGATCATCGGCTCGATGGTGAAGGTCATGCCCGGCTGCAGCACCAGGCCCTGCCCCGGGCGACCGTAATGCACCACCTGCGGCTCGTCGTGATAGACCTTGCCGATGCCGTGGCCGCAGTACTCGCGCACCACGCTGAAGCGCTCGCCTTCGGCATAGCTCTGGATCGCGTGGCCGATGTCGCCCAGGGTCGCCCCCGGACGTACCGCGCGGATGCCGCGCCACATCGCTTCGTAGGTGGTCTCCACCAGGCGGCGCGCCATCACCGACGGTGTGCCGACGAAGTACATGCGACTGGTGTCGCCGTGCCAGCCATCCTTGATGACGGTCACGTCGATGTTGACGATGTCGCCGTCCTTGAGCACCTTGCCTTCGCTCGGAATGCCGTGGCAGATGACATTGTTGACCGAGGTGCACACGGTCTTGGGGAAGCCGCGGTAGCCGACGTTGGCCGGAATGGCGCCCTGCACGTTGACGATATGGTCATGGCAGATGCGGTCCAGTTCCTCGGTGGTGACACCGGGCTTGACGTGGGGGGTGACGATGTCCAGCACTTCGCTGGCCAGGCGGCCGGCGATGCGCATCATCTCGATTTCCTGCGGGGTTTTCAGATTCACGCTCATGGCGCCCATTATCGCCGATCCGGCCGCAATCTGAACGAACGCCACCCAACTGGACGTTCCCGGCCATGCACAGTTCCGGCAAGGCGAGCGAAAGCGTGATCGCGCCCACATTCCGCAGCCCCTGTTTATCACGGATTACAGACACTTGGCGGTCCTAAGCTGGCGCCAGCGTCGCCGAAGCGGCCTCGAACGTGCCGCCTTCGCCTTGTTCAACGGACCTTCGGGTCAAGGAGGTTGTCCATGCGAATCCCACTGCGCTCCTACCTTGCCGGGGCCATGACCGCGCTGCTGCTGGCCGGCCCGGCGCTGGCGGCCGATACCACCACCTTCAACGTCACCCTCGTGGTCACCAAGGCCTGCACGATCACGGCCGCGGCCGCCACCAACGTCGACTTCGGTACCGCCGCATCGACCACCGCGATACCTACCCTGGGCCAGGGCACGGTGACCGCCCAGTGCTCTGCGCTGACCCCGTATACGATCGCGCTGAACGCGGGTGCGAACGCCGGTACGGCCGGCGACGTCACCACCCGGCGCATGAAGAACACCGACGCGGCGGTGACCGCCAACAACTACGTCGGTTACCAGCTGTACCGCGACGCGGCACACAGCCTGGTCTGGGGGTCGACGACCGGCACCAATACCCAGGCCGGCATCGGCACGGGCCTGGCGGTCCCCTACATCGTCTACGGCCAGATCCTGAACCTGAGCACCAACAACGCGGCCGCCGGCAACTACCTGGACACGATCACCGCCACGATCACTTATTGATGGAGCACGCCTCCATGTCCCGACCCCGCCTGTGGCGCGCCGCCGGCGTGGCGTTGCTCGCCTGCCTGCTGGCCAGCGCCATGGCCACCTCCGCCGCCACCAGCCTGCAGGTCGCGCCCACCACCCTGCAGCTGGAGCCCCGCCAGCGTGCCGCCGAGCTGTGGCTGACCAACAGCGGGACCGCGCCGGTGAAGCTGCAGGTGCGGGTGTTCCGCTGGGTCCAGCAGGATGGCAGGGAGCAGCTGCTGCCTACCGATGGGCTGCTGGCAACTCCACCGATGCAGGAACTGGCCGCAGGCCAGCAGCAGCTGGTGCGGGTGATGCGCACGGACAGCGAGGCACCGGCCTCCCAGCAGCATTACCGCCTGATCGTCGACGAAGTGCCGGACCTGGCCACCCGCGCCAGCGGCATGCAGTTCGTGCTGCGCTATTCGATCCCGGTGTTCATCCAGCCGGCTGGGGGCACGCCGGCGCCGCGCCTGCAGGCACGCCTGCTGCGGCTGGACGATGGTCGCAGTGGCGTCGAGATCGGCAATTCCGGCGACAGCTACGCGCAGATCGCCGACCTGGCGCTGGGCAGTGTCGAACGCCCGCGTATCGTCCACCCCGGCCTGCTGGGCTATGTGCTGCCCGGCCAGGTGATGCGCTGGCCCGTGGAGCGCACGGCGGTCGACCGGGACAACGACCAGATCACGGCCAAGATCAATGGCGAGTCGACGCAGACACCGCTATCGCCGCCACCGGCTCGCTGAGGCGGTGGTGGGCACGGTGCTCGCTGCCGCGTGGGTTCCCGCGGCTCCGGCCGCCGACGTGTCCGGCATCTCCGGCGTCTCCGCCGATGCCCTGCTGCCTCCCCCGACACCGCTGACGGCCAGCCAGACACTGTACCTGGACGTCTCGCTGAACAGCACGCCGCGAGGCCTGCTGCCCTTCACTGAAGCACGTGGCCGCCTGCAGGCCAGCCCGGAGGTGCTGCGCCAGCTCGGCTTCAGTGCCACCGGCGATGCACCGGTGTTTCTGGATCAGATCAGCGGCGTGGTCGCGCGCTACGACGCCCAGCTGCAGACACTGGCGCTGGATGTGCCGCTGGACCAGCTGACCCTGCCCACCACCCTGCTCGGCCGCCCGCAGGTGCGTACGCCGGCCGGCAGCGCCTCGCCGGGCCTGCTGCTCAACTACGACGTGTACGGCAGCCGCATCGAAGCACTCGGTAACCTTACCCTGAGCTCGGAACTGCGCCTGTTCGGCATCGGCAGCGGCACCTTCGAGAACACGGCGGTCACCCGTCGCTACCAGCAGCCGGACGACCGTCACTGGCGCAGCGAAAGCGTGCGCCTGGATACGCACTGGACACTGGATTTTCCCGAGTCGGCGACCACGCTGGAGATCGGTGATTTCTACAGCGGCTTTGTCGACTGGACCCGGCCGGTGCGACTGGGCGGCGTGCAGGTCGGACGCAACTACGGGCTGCAGCCCTACCGCGTGCTGACACCGACGCCCGGCTTCCTGGGCGAGGCGGTGGTGCCGTCAACGGTGGAGCTGTACGTCGACGGGTTGCGCCAATACAGCGGCCAGGTGCCGGTCGGACCGTTCCAGCTGGCGGCACAGCCGGGCATCAGCGGCACCGGCACCGCGCAGGTTGTGGTGACCGATGCCTTCGGCCGCATGCAGACGCTGGATTTCAGCTTCTATGGCACCCAGCAGCTGCTGGCCAAGGGCCTGTCCGACTGGTCGGTCGGTGCCGGACAACTGCGCGAAGCGTTCGGCGAACGCTCCTTCGAGTACGACAGCCGCACGGTGGCCAGTGCCAGCTGGCGTGGTGGCATCAGCGACACCTTCACCGGCGAAGCGCACGCCGAAGGCGGTGGCGGCCTGCTGCAGGCCGGCGTCGGTGGCTGGTGGCTGGCGGGCGAGGCCGGCGTGTTCAATGCCGCCTATGCGCACAGCCGCCTGCAGGGCCTGCAGGGCGGCCAATGGGCACTGGGCTACAGCTGGAACAACCGCCGCTTCAATTTCAATGTGCGCAGCGTACGCACCCACGGCGACTACCGCGATCTGGGCGCGCTGCAGGACAACCTGCCCCCGCGCATCAGCGAACAGGCCACTGCCGGTCTCGATCTGCTGGGGCTGGGAACGCTGAGCGCAAGCTACCTGCGGCTGCGCTACCCCGATGGCGACGACAACCGCTATGCCAGCCTGTTCTGGTCGCGCACCTGGAGCCAGCGCTGGTCGGCCTACCTCTCGGTCAACCAGAATCTGGACAGCAGCGACGACCGCAACATCTACCTGTCAGTGAGCGCGAGCCTCGGCAACAACCGTCAGGCCAGCCTCTCCAGCCAGCGCAACGGCGACAGCCAGGCCTGGGTGGCCGATATCACCCAGCCGGTCCCCGGCGATGGCAGTGCCGGCGGCATCGGCTGGCGCGCGCAGGTGCGCGGGGGCGACGAGGGCACAGGCGGCCTGGCCGAGGTCGGCATCCTCAACGACGTGGGGCGTTACGCGCTCGGCGCATCGCGCCAGGCCGGCATTGACTACGCCTATGCCAGCGCCAGCGGCAGCCTGGTGTGGATGGACGGGCACACCTTTGCCACCCGCGAGGTCTCCGATGCCTTCGCGGTGGTCAGCACCAGCGGCGTCGCCGGTGTCCCGGTACGGCTGGAAAACCGCCTGATCGGCGTCACCGACGACCGTGGCCTGCTGCTGGTCAGCCCCCTGCTGTCGTGGCAGCGCAACCGGGTCTCCATCGACACTCTCGACCTGCCGGCGGACATGCGCGCCGACCGCGTCGAGGACTGGGTGACACCCCGCCAGCGCGCCGGCACCGGCGTGACGTTCCATCTGCGCTCGCGGCCGTCGCTGACCCTGGTCCTGCAGGACATGGCCGGACAACCGCTGGAGGTGGGCAGCGAAGTGCAGCTGCCGCAGGGTCGCCAGGCCACCGTCGGCTACGACGGCCTGCTGTACCTGGAGGACGTGGCGCCGGGCAGCGTGCTGTACATCACCACCAGCCGCAGCCAGTGCCGGGTGAAGGTGCCGGCCACACCGGAAGTGGCTGCCAGCGGCGCCCGGCCCCGCCCGGCACCGGTACCGTGCATTCCCGAGGTGGCGCCATGAAGGTGCCCCTGCTCGGCCTGCTGCTCGTGCTCGGCCTGCTGGCCGCCACACCGGCGCACGCGGCGGCGGTGTGCACGGCCACCGCCAACCCCACCCTGCCGTTCGGCAACGTCAACAGCAATGCCCCCGGGCCCACCTCGGCCACGCTGAACATCACCGTCACCTGCACGACGGCGGCGCTGAGCCTGCTGGCCACTACCGGCGTGCGCGTGTGCGTGGGCATCGGTGCCGGCAGCGGCGGTGGCAGCAGCAGCACCTGGCGGACCCTGCGCACCAGTACCGGCACCCCTCCCGACACCCTGAACTTCCAGCTCTACAACAATGCCGGCTACAGCCAGGTCACCGGCCTGGTTCCCCGCGGTACGCCGCCAGCGCAGGAGCTGACCATGACCTACAACGTGCCGCTGGTGGTCGGCGGCAGCGGCGCGCAGTCCACCCAGCTGTTCGCACAGATCCCGGCCAACCAGGTGCTGGCCGCGGGCAACTACAGCAGCACCTTCAGCGGCGCCGACGTGGTGCTGACCTGGGCCTGGAACGAAGTGCTGCTCGGCAACGCCACCGTACCGGCCACCTGCAACGGCGGCGCCACCGGTACCAACAGCGCCAGCGCGGCCTTCAGCTTCATCGCGACCGCGACCGTGCTGCCACAGTGCGGCAGCTACCTCACCACCCCTCTGGACTTCGGCAACGTCACCGGCAGCATCACCAGCAACATCGACCGGACCGCCACCCTGACCCTGACCTGCCTGAAGAACACGGCATTCCAGATCGGCCTGGACAACGGCCAGAACAATCCCCCGGCCACCCCGACCCGGCGCATGCGCACCACCATCGGGGGCAGCAGTTACTACCTGGCCTATGAACTGTACCGCGACAGTGCACGCAACCAGCGCTGGGGCAACACGCTCACGGTCGATACCGCCAGCGGAACCGGTACCGGCAGTGCCCAGCAGCTGACGATCTACGGCCGGGTGCCGCCGGTCACCGGCCAGCCGCCGGCAGGTACCTACAACGATGTGGTGCAGGTGACGATCACCTACTGACCGGTGCCGCGAGCACCTGCCCCTACAGATCCGGCGCGCCCGGCCGATAGCGTCCAGCAGGTATCCCGGCACGGTGGATGACAGGTGGTTCGCGCAGTTCCGATCCTGGCGATGATGCTCGCCGCCCCCCTGGCCTGGGCCGAGCCGGCAGCCCCGGTGCAGGTGCGCCTGGTCGTAGTGGAAGCCTGCCAGGGCGATGCCGGCGGCCGCGCGTGTGCCGTTCCGCACCAGCGCAGCGATGCCCCGCAGCTGCCGGCACAGCTGCGTGAACTCGCCCCCGCGCCAGCCTCGCCCACCGACGACGCTTCCACCGCGCCGACATTCATCTACTGATGCCGACATTCATCTACTGATGCCGATGCGCGCACTCCTTGCCCTGTTCCTGCTGCTGCCGGGGCTGCCTGCCGCCGCACTGGACCTGCTGCCCACGACCCTGCAGCTGCCCGCCGAAGGGGGCCGCACCGAACTCTGGCTGCACAACCCCGGCCCCGAGCGCTGGCAGGGCGAGGTGCAGATCCTGGCGTGGGAGCAGCAGCTGGACGCCGAACGGCTGCAGCCGAGCGACCGCATCCTGGCCAGTCCGACCCGACTGGATCTGGCGCCCGGCGCCCGCCAGCGGGTCTGGCTGCTGCCCCGCAGCGCCGTCCCGGTCGCCGCCGAGCAGGCCTACCGTATCGTGCTCGCCCCCGGCAGAAGCAGCCTGCCACGCTACTCGCTGCCGCTGTTCCAGGGTGCGGCTGCGTCGTCAGTGCGCCCGGCCGTGCGTGCCCGCGTCGAATCCAACGGGTCGCAGACTCATCTGCGACTGGACAACCCGGGCCGCCTGCATGCGCGCCTGGACGGGCTTTCATTCGAGTCCGCCGGCGGCCATCGCAGCGTGCTGCTGCCGGGCCTGGCCGGCTATGTGCTGGCAGGACGGGAAAGGCGCTGGACGTTGCCGGCACGCCGCGACGGCTATCTCGGCGGCCGCTTCCGGGCCCGCCTGCAGGACGGCCGGGAGGTCGTTCTGGACGCATGGGACCCGTCAATTGCGGTGAACCCGCCCGCCGGGCTATAATCGCCAGGATGTCCTGCCGCCCTGTGCGCTGGACCCCGTCCACACCGGACGTCACCGGTGAATCCACACCTGCTGCCCCCATCCGTGCCGGGGTGCTCCGCAAGGAGTTCGGCCACGGAGGCAACAGGGAAGCCCAACCCCGGAACCGATCGCGCTTCCACGCGTCCCGCATACCTGTCCCGCGGGCGGAATCGCTGGTTCCATATCAGGAGTACTGCAATGCCCCAGGTCACCATGCGTCAGATGCTGGAAGCCGGCGTCCACTTCGGCCACCAGACCCGCTACTGGAACCCGAAGATGGCTCCGTACATCTTCGGCGCCCGCGGCAAGATCCACATCATCAACCTGGAAAAGACCGTCCCGCTGTTCAACGACGCGATGAACTTCATCTCGTCGGTTGCCCAGAAGCGCGGCACCGTCCTGTTCCTGGGCACCAAGCGCAGCGCCCGCGAAACCATCAAGGAAGAAGCCGAGCGTTGCGGCATGCCGTTCATGAACCAGCGTTGGCTGGGCGGCACCCTGACCAACTTCCGTACCGTCAAGCAGTCGGTTGCCCGCCTGAAGGAACTGGAAGCCGGTGAAACCGACGGCACCTTCGAGAAGCTGGTCAAGCACGAAGTGCTGGGCCTGCGTCGCGAGCGCGACAAGCTGGAAGCCTCGCTGGGCGGCATCAAGGACATGAACCGTCTGCCGGACGCCATCTTCGTCATCGACATCGGCCACGAAGACATCGCCATCAAGGAAGCCAAGAAGCTCGGCATCCCGGTGATCGCCGTGGTTGATACCAACTACAACCCGGAGCTGGTCGATTACGCCATCCCGGGCAACGACGACGCCATCCGCGCCGTGCAGCTGTACGCCCGTGCCGCCGCCGACGCCGTGCTGGAAGGCAAGGCCGCTGCTCCGCACGCCGCCTCGGTGCGCGAGGAAGAGTTCGCTGAAGCCGCCGCTGAAGGCGAAGAGAAGCCGGCCCGTCGCGCTCCGGCCAAGAAGACCGCCAAGAAGGGCGACGAAGCCCAGGCCTGATCCAGGCCCCGGGGTGGGCCCCAGCGCCCACCCCTCCTGCATGCCGCCCTCGGCGCGTGACAGGACCATGTCATACGGGCCGGCCACCATGCCGGCCCAACCCCTTTCTTTCGTGAGGTAATCCCGTGGAAATCACTGCTTCCCTGGTCAAGGAACTGCGCGAGCGCACCGGCGCCGGCATGATGGAATGCAAGAAGGCGCTGACCGAAGCCGCCGGCGACATCGACGCTGCGGCGGAACTGCTGCGCAAGTCCGGCGCTGCCAAGGCCGACAAGAAGGCTGACCGCGTGGCCGCCGAAGGCCGTCTGGGCCTGGCACAGGACGGCGGCAAGGCCGTGCTGGTCGAAGTCAACTCGGAAACCGACTTCGTCGCCAACGACGTCAACTTCAAGACCTTCGTCGACGCCGTTGCCGCTGCCGCCCTGGCATCGGGCGCTGCCGACGTCGAAGCGCTGAAGACCGCCAAGCTGGCCTCCGGCGAGACCGTCGAAGAAGCCCGCGCCCTGGCCGTGCAGAAGCTGGGTGAGAACATCCAGATCCGCCGCATCGCCAAGGTCGACGGCAACAACACCGTGGGTGCCTACGTCCACACCAATGGCAAGGTCGGCGTCCTGGTGGACCTGGTCGGCGGCGACGCCGAACTGGCCCGCGGCCTGGCCATGCACGTGGCTGCGCTGAAGCCGCCGCACAACAAGGCCGCCGACGTTCCGGCCGACTTCGTCGAGAAGGAAAAGGAAATCGAACTGGCCAAGATGTCCGAGAAGGACAAGTCGAAGCCGGCTGATATCCTGGAAAAGATCATCAGCGGCAAGATCAACAAGATCGTCAGCGAAGTGACCCTGTACGGCCAGGCCTATGTGCTGGACGGCGACAAGACCGTCGAGCAGGTGGTCAAGGCCGCCGGTGCCGACGTCGCTGGTTTCCAGCTGCTGGTCGTCGGCGAAGGCATCGAGAAGGTGGTGGAAGACTACGCCGCCGAAGTTGCCAAGGCGATGCAGGTCTGAGTCCAGCCTTCCGGCTGTGAAGCGACCACAAGGAGCCGCGGGGAACCGCGGCTCTTTTTTTATGCCGTCGGTGAACTTTGCGTTGCGCGCGAATCAGGCCGATACTCGGCGCAGGGAATCCTCAGTCACATAGCAGGATAGAAAGTCGCAGACTGTGATGAATTCCTAGGTATTCTTGCCCTAATGGAATTGAACGATCCGCCATGCCTCCCGAGCTGACAGCTGCCCTGGCGCTCTGCCGCAACCTTCCCTCGCCACCCGGTATTGCCCTGCGCATCATCGAACTGGCCCAGGATCCGGAAGCGGACATCGCCACCGCCGCCGACATCATCGCCATCGACATGGCGCTCAGCGCCCGCATGCTGCGCATCGCCAACTCGCCGCTGTATGCCAGCCGGCGGCGCATCGAGAATCTCGGCCAGGCACTGACCATGCTGGGCCTCAACGCCACCATCAGTCTGGCGCTGGGTTTCACGGTCACCCAGGGACTGACCGGAAGCGGTGCCGATCACGACCTGCGCCAGCGGGCCTGGAAGCGCAGCATCCTCAGTGCACTGGCTGCCAGCCAGCTTGGCCAGGCGCGCGGGCTGCGCCGCCTGGAAGAACTGATGCTGGCCGGACTGCTGCAGGACATGGGCGTGCTGTGCCTGGCCCAGGCCGAAGCCGAGCGCTACCTGCCCCTGCTGCGTGAAGCACGCGACAACCTCGACCTGGTTGCCCGCGAGCGCAACGTGCTGGGCTGCAGCCACGCCGATGTCGGCGCCTGGGTGGCCGAGCAGTGGGGCCTGCCGCGCTACCTGGTGGAGAGCATCAGCCACAGCGAAGACGAGGACGCCGCCGATTCGCCGTTCCAGGCGTGCGTGCAACTGTCCGGCGCGGTCGCCGACATCTGGCTGGACGGCGACGCCGACGCGGCCCGCGAACGGGCGCTGCAGCAGGTGCATGACCGCCTGGATCTGGACAGCGCCCGCTTCGACCAGGTCCTGGCCCGCATCAGCGATGCCCTGCCCGATATCGCCAGCCTGTTCGAAGCCGGCCTGAATTCTCCGGCGCGGGTGCACGAACTGATCGATCACGCACAGGAGCTGGCCACCCTGCGCAACCTGCGCGAACTGCAGGATGCCGACCAGGCACGGCGACGCGCCGATGAATTCGAGGCGCGCGCCAAGCGGCTGGCCGACCAGGCCCACCGTGACGCGCTGACCGGCGTACTCAACCGGCGCCAGCTGGAAGCGGTGCTGGAGCAGGAATTCCTGCGCGCCGGCCGGCATGGCTGGCCGCTTTCGGTGGCCTTCATCGACCTGGACGACTTCAAGAAGATCAACGACGCTCACGGTCATCTGACCGGCGACGAGGTGCTGCGCGCCTTCGCCGGCAAACTGCAGGGCCAGCTGCGCAACAGCGACACCGTCGCCCGCTTCGGTGGCGAGGAGTTCGTGGCGCTGCTGCCCAATACCAGCGAATCGGTAGCGCTGGAGGTGATCCGGCGCGTACTGGCGAACATCGTCGCCACGCCGATGGCCGAACTCGAGGGAGGGCCGCTGTTCGTCACCTTCTCCGCCGGCGTGGCCACGCAGGGGGGCTACGAACGCTTCGCCGACGTGCAGGACCTGCTGCGCGCCGCCGATGACGTGCTGTATCGATCCAAGAACCTGGGCCGCAACCGGGTGATCGCCCGCTCCCCCGGCGCGCTGGGCCACGACGAACTGTCCGCCACTGCCGGCCTCGAAGCGGGCTGAACGGGACGCCCCGATGAGCGGGGCGATCCAGCCGATTTTGCGCCGCAGTGCACAAAACACTTTGGCCGGGCGCCGCATGCGCGTAGAATCGCCCGCGATTTCCACGCACCCGAGGTCCCCATGTCCAAGCTCGCCTATCGCCGCATCCTGCTGAAACTCTCCGGGGAGGCGCTGATGGGAGACGAGGACTACGGCATCGACCCGAAGGTCATCAACCGCCTGGCCCGTGAAGTGATCGAGGCCCAGCAGGCAGGGGCCGAAGTGGCACTGGTGATCGGCGGCGGCAACATCTTCCGCGGCGCCGGCCTGGCTGCCGGCGGCATGGACCGGGTCACCGGCGACCAGATGGGCATGCTGGCCACCGTCATCAACGCGCTGGCCATGCAGGACGCCCTGGAGAAGCTGGGCGCCAAGGCCCGCGTGATGAGCGCGATCAAGATCAACGACGTGTGCGAGGACTACATCCGCCGCCGCGCCATCCGCCACCTGGAAAAAGGCCGGCTGGTGATCTTCGCCGCCGGCGTCGGCAGCCCCTTCTTCACCACCGATTCCGGCGCAGCCCTGCGTGCCATCGAGATCGGTGCGGACCTGCTGCTCAAGGCCACCAAGGTCGATGGCGTGTACGACAAGGATCCGAACAAGCACAGCGACGCGGTCCGCTTCGACAGCCTGAGCTACGACGAAGTGATCCGCCGCGGCCTGGAAGTGATGGACACCGCCGCCTTCGCACTGGCCCGCGACAGCGATCTGCCGATGCGGGTGTTCGACATGGGCCAGCCGGGCGAGCTGCTGAAGATCCTCAGCGGCGAGAACATCGGCACCCTGGTCCAGGGCCGCGACCCGGCCTGAGCCTGAGCGCAAGGCGACGCCCGGGCCGATCCAGGCCCGGCAGCGTCCCGTATTCGCCTATAATCGCCCGATTCCAGTTACATCCAGGACCCGGGCGATGCTCAACGACATCAAGAACAACGCGCAGACGCGCATGGCCAAGAGCATCGACGCTCTGAAGCACACCCTCACCTCGATCCGCACCGGGCGTGCTACTCCGGCCCTGCTGGACCGCGTCACCGTCAATGCCTACGGCAATGCCAGCACCCCGCTGAACCAGGTCGCCTCGATCTCCAACGCCGACGCCCACTCGCTGCTGGTCACGCCGTTCGACAAGAGCATGATCAAGGAGATCGAGAAGGGGCTGTACAACGCCGAGTTCACCCCGAATACGCTGGGCACCGCGATCCGCATCAACATGCCGCCGCCGACCGAAGAGCGCCGCAAGGAACTGGTCAAGCAGGTGCAGAAGGAAGGCGAAGGCGCCAAGATCGCGATCCGCAACATCCGTCAGGACGCGAACAAGGAAATCGCCAAGCTGGTCAAGGACAAGGCGATCAGCGAAGACGAGAAGAAGCGCGGCGAAGACGATATCCAGAAGCTGACCGACAGCAACATCAAGGATGTCGACAAAGTCGTCGCGGACAAGGAAAAGGAACTGTTGTCGGTCTGAAGTCGATGCCTTCAGTCCCGCCTCCCCTGCCGGCCGCCCTGCCCCGCCACGTCGCCATCATCATGGATGGCAACGGACGCTGGGCACAGCAGCGCCGCCGCCCGCGCGTGATCGGCCACCGTGCCGGCGCGCGCGCGGTCAACCGCACCATCGAGCGCTGCCTTGAACTGGGCATCCCGGCGCTGACCCTGTTCGCCTTCTCCAGCGAGAACTGGGGCCGGCCGCAGGACGAAGTCGATGCGTTGATGAAGCTGTTCCTGGGTGCGCTCGACCGCGAAGTGGACGAGCTGCACCGCCGGGGCGTGCGCGTGCGCTTCATCGGCGAGCGCGAGCGCTTCGGCGCCTCGCTGGTCAGCCGCATGCAGCTGGCCGAACAGCGCACCGCCGGCAACACCACGCTGACCCTGTCGATCGCCGCCAGCTATGGCGGCCGCCAGGACATCGCCCGCGCGGCGCGCGCACTGGCTGCCGAAGTGGCGGCCGGGCGCCTGCTGCCCGAACAGATCGACGAGGCGCTGCTGGGCCGGCAGATGGCCCTGGCCGACCTGCCGGCACCGGACCTGTTCATCCGCACCGGTGGCGACACCCGCATCAGCAATTTCCTGCTGTGGCAGCTGGCCTACACCGAGCTGTGGTTCACCGAGGCACTGTGGCCGGACTTCGACGCCGCGATGCTGCAACAGGCGCTGGATGCCTATGCGGGCCGTGAGCGCCGCTTCGGCCTGACCAGCGCCCAGATCGCCGCCCTGGCCACTGAGACGTCCAGCCCATGACCAAGACCCGAGTCCTCGCCGCGCTGATCATGGCGCCGGTCGCCATTGCCGCGATCCTGCTGCTGCCGACGCAATGGCTGGCCGCCGCGGCCGCCGCCGTCCTGCTGATCGGCCTGTGGGAATGGCTGAAGCTGGCCGACGTTGAAGACACCCTGGCGCGCACCGTGCTGCTGGTATTGAACCTGCTGCTGATGGTGCTGCTGGTGTGGGCCGACGGCAGTACCCTGGTGCTGTTCCAGATCACCACGCTGGTCGGCGTCGCCTGGTGGCTGGCGGCGCTGGTCTGGCTGCGCTTCTTCAACTTCGGTGCACAGCCGGGCAGCCCCGCGCGCATCCTCAAGCTGCTGGCCGGCACACTGGCCATCGTGCCGGCCTGGGCCGCGCTGGTGCTGATCCACGCCGGCGGCGACCCGCCCGGCCGGCAGGGGCATCTGTGGCTGCTGGCCGCGCTGGCGCTGGTCTGGGCCGCCGATTCGGGCGCCTACTTTGCCGGTCGCCGCTTCGGCAGGCACAAGCTGGCCCCGCGCATCAGCCCGAACAAGACCTGGGAAGGCCTGGTCGGCGGCCTGCTGGCCGGCGTGGCCGTGGCCGTCGGCCTGGGCTGGCTGGCCGGTATCGACCTGGCCCACCTGCCGGGCCTGCTGATCACGTCCGTGGTCGCCGTGCTGGCCTCGGTGCTGGGCGATCTGTTCGAGAGCCTGATCAAGCGCCATGCCGGTGCCAAGGACTCGGGCAACCTGATCCCGGGCCATGGTGGCGTGCTCGACCGTGTCGACGGCGTCCTGGCAGCCGTGCCGGTGTTCGCGCTGGGCAAGGAAATCTTCGGATTCTGACCATGCATGCAGCAGCACACCTGCGCCGGGTCGCCGTGTTCGGCGCCACCGGATCGATCGGTGCCTCCACCCTGGATGTGATCGCGCGCCATCCGCAGCGCTACCGGGCCACCGTGCTTGCCGCCGGCCGCCAGGTGCAGGCGCTGCTTGCGCTGTGCCGCCAGCATCAGCCCCTGCACGCGGTGATCGCCGACGAGGCCCTGTACCCTGCGCTGCGCGACGGTCTGCGCGAGGCCGGCCTGGCGACCCAGGCCCACGCCGGCCAGGCAGCGCTTGACCAGCTGGCCGCCAGTGACGCCTGCGACACCGTGGTGGCCGCCATCGTCGGCGCGGCAGGGCTGTCCTCGACCCTGGCCGCCGCCGCCGCGGGCAAGCGCATCCTGCTGGCGAACAAGGAATCACTGGTGCTGGCGGGCGAACTGCTGACCCGTACCGCCGAACGTGCCGGGGCCGAGATCATCCCGATCGACAGCGAGCACAGCGCCATCTTCCAGTGCCTGCGCTCGCGCGACGCCAGCCTCGAAGGCGCCGGGGTGCGCCGGATCCTGCTCACCGCCTCCGGTGGCCCGTTCCGTGGCCGCAGCCGCGCCGAACTGGCGCAGGTCACCCCGGCCCAGGCCGTGGCCCACCCGAAGTGGTCGATGGGGCCGAAGATCTCGGTCGATTCCGCGACCCTGATGAACAAGGGCCTGGAAGTGATCGAGGCCCACCACCTGTTCGCCGTGCCGGGTGAACGCATCGAGGTGCTGGTCCATCCGCAGAGCCTGGTCCATTCGCTGGTCGAATTCGTCGACGGCTCGACCCTGGCGCAGATGGGCCTGCCGGACATGCGCACCACCCTGGCCGTTGGCCTGGGCTGGCCGCAACGCATCGCCTCGGGCGTGGCCGGGCTGGATCTGCTGGCGCAGGGCCGGCTGGATTTCGAGGCGCCCGATACCGAGGCCTTCCCCTGCCTGGCGCTGGCCTGGCAGGCGATGCGCGCCGGTGGCACCGCCCCGGCGATGCTGAACGCCGCCAACGAAGAGGCCGTTTCAGCGTTTCTTCAGGGCCGGATCGGTTTCCTGACCATCCCGGCGCTGGTTGCTAACGCTCTTTCAACACTGCCGACCGAGCCAGCCGATACACTGGAGGTCCTGTTGTCCGCCGACCAGCGCGCACGCCTGCTGACCCTGAACGCCATCGACGCCGCCTGAACCGCCCGCCTGCCCAGCCCTGCATGACGACGCCGCCCCTGCCCGCCAACGTGAGCCTGCATGACTGACTTCATCGGATCGGTCTGGTGGATGATTGTCAGCCTGGGGCTGCTGGTCACCTTCCACGAGCTCGGGCATTACTGGGTCGGCCGCCTGTGCGGAGTCAAGGTGCTGCGCTTCTCTGTCGGCTTTGGCCGGCCGCTGTGGTCGCGGCGCGACCGGCATGGAACCGAATTCGCCATTGCTGCGATTCCGCTGGGCGGCTATGTGAAATTCCTCGACGAGCGCGAAGTCGAGGTGCATCCGCAGGAACGCGGCCAGGCGTTCAACCACAAGACGGTCTGGCAGCGCATCGCCATCGTTGCTGCCGGGCCGGTCGCCAACCTGCTGCTGTGCATCCTGCTGCTGTGGGCGATGTTCGTGATCGGCAAGCAGGACTATTCGCCCACCCTCGGCCGCACCAGCGGCATCGCGGCGACGGCGGGGCTCAACAGTGGTGACCGCGTGCTGCGCGTGGACGACCGCCCGGTCAGCACCCTGGGCGAGGCCAGCATGGCCCTGACCGCGGCAGCGATGGACCGTCGTGATGTCACGCTGGACGTGATCGACCGCAGCGATCAGGTGCATGCCCGTACCCTGCCGCTGTCGCAGCTGCCGGCAGGCTTCGATGAACGGCGGGTGCCGATCCTGGCGGGCCTGTACTGGCAGTCATGGCTGCAGCCCGCCCTGGTCGACAGGCTCACACCGGATTCCGTTGTTGCGGGCCAGCTGCAGCCGGGCGACCTCATCGTGGCCATCGACGGGCAGCGCATTGACAGCGTCGACCAGGTGATCGGCGAAATCCAGGCCCTGGGCCGCACCGGCGGCCCCGGCATGATCGAAGTCCTGCGTGGCGGCGAGCGGCTGGCACTGGAAGTGACTCCGCGCCAGGGCAAGGACGGCAAGGGCGAGCCGGTCTGGCAGATCGGCGTCGGTTTCCCCACCACCTACAGCCCGGCCTACGACACCCTGCTGCGTTACGGGCCCCTGGACGCGGTCACCGTGGCGGTGCGTGAAACCGGCCGGCTGGCCGCCGACTCGCTGGGCATGATGGCCCGCATCGTGACCGGCAAGGCCTCGCTGCAGAACGTTTCCGGCCCGGTCACCATCGCCCGTGTGGCCAATGTATCGGCCAAACGTGGGCTCGACTGGTTCCTGCAGTTCCTCGCGCTGCTGTCGCTGAGCCTGTGCATCATCAATCTGCTGCCGATCCCGATCTTGGACGGCGGCCACCTGCTGTATTACCTTATCGAGTTGGTCAAGGGCAGCCCGCTGAGCGAGCGTGCCATCGCCGCCGGCCAATACATCGGCCTGGCGTTGCTGGCCGGGCTGATGGGGTTGGCGTTCTACAACGACATCCTCGGCCTGGTCCCGCGATGAACTTTTCCACGTTGTTGCCGTCTACAGCGTCGGCATCCCGCACCAATGAAATCGACCTTCCTACCGGACGTGACATGACGCGACTCCCCAATCGCCGCCTGCTGGCCCTCGCCCTCGCCGCCGTCACCGGCGCTCCCGCCCTGGCCCAGGCAGCCGAGCCCTTCACTGTCAGCGATATCCGCGTCGACGGCCTGCAGCGCATCAGCTCGGGTACGGTGTTCACCTACCTGCCGGTGGAGCGTGGCGAGACGGTCACCGACAGCAAGGTCGGCGAAACCATCCGCGCCCTGTACAAGACCGGCTTCTTTGAGGACGTGCAGCTGGACCGCCAGGGCAACATCCTGGTGGTGACGGTCAAGGAACGCCCGGCGATCAACAAGCTGACCGTGACCGGCAACAAGGACATCAAGTCCGACCAGCTGCTGAAGGGCCTGTCCGACATCGGCCTGACCGAAGGTGGCACGTTCGATCGCCTGAGCCTGGACCGCGTGACCCAGGAACTGCGCCGCCAGTACAACGACCGCGGCAAGTACAACGTCGAGATCACCCCGACGGTGAGCCCGCTGGACCGCAACCGTGTGGACATCGCCATCGCGATCAAGGAAGGCAAGGCGGCCAAGATCCGCCATGTCAACCTGGTCGGCACCGAGAAGTACGACAGCAAGGACATCCTGGAAACCTGGGAATCCAAGGAGCACAACTGGGCCTCGTGGTACCGCCGCGATGACCAGTACTCCAAGGAAAAGCTGTCCGGCGACCTGGAAAAGCTGAACTCGTGGTACCTCGACCGTGGCTACGTCGACTTCAGCATCGACTCCACCCAGGTGTCGATCAGCCCCGACAAGCGCGACATGTTCCTCACCGCCGGCGTGACCGAGGGTGAGCAGTACAAGATCTCCGAGATCAAGGTCAGCGGCGACACCATCCTCCCGCAGGAGGACGTGGAGCGCATGGTGATCCAGAAGTCCGGCGACACCTTCTCGCGGGCGCTGCTGGAATTCAGCTCGGACACGATCACCAACTCGCTGTCCAACATCGGCTACGCGTTCGCCAAGGTGAACCCGATCCCGACCACCAACCGTGCTGACCAGACCGTTGCCATCAACATGCAGGTGGTGCCGGGCCCACGCGTGTCGGTGCGTCGCATCGTCTTCCGCGGCAATACCCGCACCTCCGACGAGGTGATGCGTCGCGAAATGCGCCAGTTCGAGAACAGCTGGTACTCGCAGGCCGCGATCGACCGCTCCAAGATTCGCCTGCAGCGCCTGGGCTATTTCGAATCGGTGGATGTGGAAACCCCGGCCGTCAGCGGCAGCAACGACCAGGTCGACGTCGTCTACAACGTCAAGGAAACCACCTCCGGCAGCTTCGTGTTCGGCCTGGGCTACTCGCAGTCCTACGGCATGACCACCTCCGTGCAGCTGTCGCAGAACAACTTCCTCGGCGGCGGCAACCGCGTGTCGGTGGAAGCCTCGCGCAGCAGCTACCTGCAGCGCTACGGCTTCAGCTACACCAACCCGTACTTCACCGATGACGGCGTGTCGCTGGGCTACAACCTGTCCTGGCGCGAACTGGACTACTCCGACTTCAACACCGCGCAGTACAACAGCACCAACGGTGCCGCGCAGGTGGTGTTCGGCGTGCCGCTGACCGAAACCGACTCGGTCTCGCTGATGTTCGGCATCGACAGCAACCAGATCTCGACGTACCAGAACGCAACGCCGCAATCGATCATCGACTACATCAACGCCGTCGGCCGCCGCACCTTCCATGCCTGGCGCACCGAGCTCGGCTGGGCACGCGACTCGCGCAACGACTACTTCATGCCGACCCGCGGTACCTACCAGCGCATCGGCCTGGAGACCACGCTGCCGGGTTCGACCGTCGAGTACTACAAGCTGAACTACCAGATCTCCAAGTACTGGCCGATCATGCCGTCGCTGGTGATCAACACGCGTGCGGAAATCGGCTACGGCGACAGCTATGGCAAGGACACCTCGCGCGATCTCTGCTACACCGCGCCGACCGAGGCCAACCCGAACCCGACCCAGACGGTCAACTGCAACCCGGGCTCACCGGATTACAGGAAGACGGTGACCGCCAGCGGCCTGCCGTTCTACGAGAACTTCTACGCCGGCGGTACCAACTCGGTGCGCGGCTTCGAGGACAACACGCTGGGCCCGCGCGAAGTCACTTCCGGCTATCCCGAAGGCCAGCCGCTGGGTGGCTCGCTGAAGACCGTCGGTTCGATCGAAGCCTACTTCCCGCGTCTGTTCGACAGCCCGTCGGCCCGCGTGTCGGCCTTCGTCGACTTCGGCAACGTCTACAACGGCGCCGACAACTTCAAGGCCAACGAACTGCGTGTGTCCACCGGTGTGGCCCTGCTGTGGCGCGCCCCGGTCGGCCCGATCTCGATCAGCTATGCGTTCCCGCTGAAGAAGGAAGACGACGACAAGATCGAGCGCCTGCAATTCACCTTCGGTGGGCAGTTCTAAGAACTGACCACCGAAGGTGCGCCGCGGCTTGCTGCGCAAGCAGCGGGTCCCGACCTACCCCCTATCCCCCGCGCCGCTGGCGCGCCCCCCTTAACAGAAGGGGGGCTCTCCACCAGACGGGGTACGAAGCGCCGGGCTCTGCCCGGCGTTTTCGTTTAACCCGGATGGCTGAAGCGCACGATCTGCTTTTGATCTTTTCTGTTTTCCGCGGCTGGCACTCGCGCCACGCTGTCAGAGGTCGGGCGGGTCGGGGCTGCGGGGGTGTGAGCCGCATGGATGCGGCGATCAAGGCTACAGGGACGTACTTGCGCCGTCCCCCGCAGCCCCGACCCGTCCGACCCAGCCCATGAGCCTGGCTCTGCCGGCCGCGAGGGGCCCCGCCGTTGGCTGCACAACTGCCCCCCGCATGACCGCAATGGCGTCACACGTTAAACTCCCGCCGTGAATACTCCCTCCTACACCGCCCAGCAACTCGCCGAGCAGTTCGGCCTGCAGGTCCATGGCGACCCCGCCACCGCCATCCATGGCGTGGCCACCCTCGCCCATGCCGGCCCTGGCCAGCTGACCTTCCTCGCCAATCCGCGCTACCGCACCCAGCTGGCCGACAGCCAGGCCTCGCTGGTGGTGCTGCGTGCCGACGATGCCGAGGCGGCTCCCGGCGCCGCGCTCGTGGCCAAGGACCCGTACACCACCTTCGCCAAGATCGCCGCGCTGTTCGACATCGCGCCGACACGCCCGCCGGGCATCCATCCCAGCGCCGTCATCGATCCCACTGCCCAGGTCGCAGCCAGCGCCCATATCGGTCCGTTCGTGTCCATCGGCGCCCGCAGCGTGGTCGGCGAGAACTGCATCATCGGCACCGGCAGCGTGATCGGCGAGGATTGCAGCCTGGACAACGGCTGCGAACTGATTGCGCGGGTCACCCTGGTCACCCGCGTCCGGCTGGGCAAGCGTGTGCGCGTCCACCCCGGCGCCGTGCTCGGCGCCGATGGCTTCGGCCTGGCGATGGACGCGGGCAAGTGGATCAAGGTGCCGCAGCTTGGCGGCGTGCGCATCGGCGACGACTGCGAAATCGGCGCCAACACCTGCGTGGACCGCGGCGCGCTGGAAGACACCGTGCTGGACGAAGACGTGCGCCTGGACAACCTGGTGCAGATCGCACACAACGTGCAGATCGGCGCGCACTCGGCCATCGCTGGCTGCACTGGCATTGCCGGCAGCGCCAAGATCGGACGTTACTGCCTGCTCGGCGGCCACGTAGGCGTGGTCGGCCACCTGGAGATCTGCGACAAGGTCGTGATCACCGGCAAATCGGTGGTGCGCAACTCCATCCATGAGCCGGGCGAGTATTCGTCCGGCACCCCGTTGACCGACAACCGCACGTGGCGCAAGAACGCCGCGCGCTTCAAGCAGCTCGATACGCTGGCCCGGCGCATCCTGGCTGTGAGCAAGGAGAAAGAATGAACGACACGCTGCAGCTTCCGATCGATGTCCTCCAGATCCAGGAGCTGATCCCGCACCGCTACCCATTCCTGCTGGTGGACAAGGTCCTCGAGCTGGATGTGGACGCCAAGCGCATCCTTGCCCAGAAGAACGTGAGCATCAACGAGCCGTTCTTCCAGGGCCATTTCCCGGGCCGCCCGATCATGCCCGGCGTGCTGATCATCGAGGCACTGGCGCAGGCCGGCGGTGTGATGACCCAGCTCTCGCTCGGCCGCGATGCGCAGTCCAAGCTGTTCTACATGGTCAAGGTGGAGAACGCCCGCTTCAACAAGCAGGTGGTGCCGGGCGATGTGCTGCTGCTGGACGTGCAGATGAAGCGGCTGATCCGCAACATGGGCTGGTACTACGGCGAAGCCAAGGTCAACGGCGAAGTGGTGGCCTCTGCCGAGGTCATGTGCGCCGGTGCCAAGGGCTGAGCCATAACGGAGCCAGGAATGACTGACAACGCCCCACGGATCCACCCCACCGCCGTCATCGACCCGTCCGCCCGGCTGGCCGACGATGTGCAGGTCGGTGCCTTCACCCTGATCGGTGCCGATGTGGACATCGGCGCAGGCACGGTCGTCGGCCCACACTGCAGCATTCTCGGACCGACCCGGATCGGCCGCGACAACCGCTTCATCGGCCACGCAGCCATCGGCGGCGAGCCGCAGGACAAGAAGTTCGCCGGTGAACGCACCGAACTGGTGATCGGCGACCGCAACGTGTTCCGCGAGTTCGTCACCGTCAACCGCGGTACCGGCGGCGGCGGTGGCATCACCACGATCGGTGACGACAACTGGATGCTGGCCTATACGCATGTGGCACACGACTGCCACGTCGGCAACGCCTGCGTGTTCTCCAACAACACCACGCTGGCCGGCCACGTCACTGTCGGCGACTACGTGATCATCAGCGGCTTCGCCGGTGCCCACCAGTTCTGCCGCATCGGCGCCCACGCCTTCCTCGGCATGGGTGCGCTGACCAACGGCGATGTTCCGCCGTTCACCATGGTGGGCTCCGATTCGCTGGGCCGCCCGCGCGGCATCAACAGTGAAGGCCTGAAGCGCCGCGGTTTCGATGCCGAACGCATCTCCGCCATCAAGCGTGCCTACCGGACCCTGTACGTGGCCGGCCTGCCGCTGGCCGAAGCCAAGCAGCAGCTGGTGGAACAGGCGCGCGACAGCGAGGACGTGAAGTCCATGCTGGAGTTCATCGAACACGCAGAGAGGCCCCTGCTGCGATGAGCAGCACGCCCGGCCAGGCGCCGGCCGGCGCCGCTGTCATTCCGCTGGCCTCCCTGGCCGGCAGCGTGCCTGCACAGCGGGTGCTCAGCGAGCGGCCGCTGCGGATCGCACTGGTGGCCGGTGAGGCCTCCGGCGACCTGCTCGGTGCCGGCCTGGTGCGCGAGTTGAAGGCCCGCTTCCCGAACGCCGAGTTCGCCGGCATCGGCGGCGATGCCATGCGCAATGCCGGTTGCCAGACCTGGCACGACGCCAGCGAACTGGCGGTGATGGGGCTGACCGAAGTCCTGCGCCACCTGCCGCGCCTGTTGAAGCTGCGCTCGGCCTTCCGACAGCGCGCGCTCGAGTGGCAGCCGGACGTGTTCATCGGCATCGATGCGCCGGACTTCAACCTGGGCATCGAGCGCTGGCTGAAGCAGCGTGGCGTGCGCACCGTGCATTACGTCAGCCCTTCGGTCTGGGCGTGGCGCGAGAAGCGCGCCGAGAAGATCGGCAACAGTGCCGACCTCGTGCTGTGCCTGTTCCCGATGGAACCCCCCATCTACGCCCGGCACGGAATCGACGCGCGCTTTGTCGGTCATCCGATGGCCGATGACATTCCGCTGCAGGGCAACCGCGACGAAGCCCGTGCCGCGCTGGGCCTGCCGGCCACGGCCAAGGTGCTGGCGGTGCTGCCGGGCAGCCGCCTGGGCGAGATCTCGCGTCTGGGCGAACCGTTCTTCGAGGCCGCGTGGCAGGTTTCCGAGCGGATTCCGGGGCTGCACGTCGTGGTGCCTGCCGCCAATGCCGCCTGCCGTCGCCTGATCGAGGAACAGCTGTCGCGTTCGGCGCTGCCGGTCGCCTACTCGCATGTGCTTGATGGCCAGGCCCGCGACGCCATGATCGCCGCCGACGTGGTGGTGCTCGCCTCCGGTACCGCGACCCTGGAAGCCATGCTGGTGAAGCGGCCGATGGTGGTCGGCTATCGCGTCAACGAACTGACCTACCGCCTGGTCAAGGCGCTGGGCCTGATCAAGGTCGACCGCTTCGCCCTGCCCAACATCCTGGCCGGCCAGGACCTGGCACCGGAGCTGATGCAGCACGACTGCACGCCGGACAAGCTGGCCGCCGCCATCCAGCAGTGGTTCGACCATCCGCAACGGGCCGCCGACCTGCAGGGAACCTATTCGCGCCTGCATGAACGCCTGCGCCGCAATGCCTCGGCACGCGCCGCCGACGCTGTCGGCGAGCTGCTCGTACGCGAGCTGGACAAGGCATGAGCCGCCGCCACGCCGCCGCAGCCAGCCTGGCCCTGTTCGACGGTTCACTGCGGGTTGAACCGGACCGCCTGGTCGCCGGTGTCGATGAGGCCGGCCGTGGCCCGCTGGCCGGGCCGGTCGCCGTCGCGGCGGTGGTATTCGATCCTGCCCGCCCGCGCATCAACGGTCTGGATGACTCCAAGCAGCTCACCGCCGCGCGCCGCGAGCAGCTGTACGATCGAATCATCGATCGCGCCCTGGCCTGGCATGTGGTGCTGGTGGACGTGGCAGCGATCGACCGCCTGAACATCTACCAGGCCACCCTGCAGGGCATGCGCGACGTGGTGGCGGCCGTGGCCCACGTGGCCGGCTTCGCCCGCATCGACGGCAACGTGGTTCCGAAGGGGCTGGTACTGCCGGCGCAGGCGCTGGTTGGTGGCGATGGCATCGACCGCGCGATCATGGCGGCGTCGATCCTGGCCAAGGTGTCGCGCGACCGGTACATGCAGGACCTGCACGTACAGCATCCGCACTACGGTTTCGACCAGCACAAGGGCTACGGCACTCCGGCCCACCTGGCGGCACTGCGTGAACACGGCCCCTGTGGCGAGCACCGGCGCAGTTTCGCCCCGGTGCGTGAATGCCTGGAAAACCCGGCGGCCGCGGCCATCGCCTGAACAACTGCCGCCGGGCATGGCCCGGCGGCATCGTGCGCCCACATTGCCGCGGTAGCGCCGGGCCATGCCCGGCGGCCTGTTCGCGCAATCGACGCGCCGTCAAGAGCTTGTCGCCTCCCCCTGCCCTCGCTACCCTGACCGGGCATTCCAGCGCTTCCCGACCCCGGCGACGAACTCCCGTCGGCACCCGGGGCCCCTGCGCTCCAACCTGGTCCGGCATGTCCAACTCCCGCTTCGTACATCTCCACGTCCACACCGAGTTCTCGCTGGCGGACTCGACCATCCGTGTGCCGGCCAAGCCGGACCAGGCCGACCCGAAGAAGGCCAAGCAGGCCAACCTGCTGTCACGCTCGGTCGAGCTGGGCCTGCCCGCGCTGGCGGTGACCGACCTCAACAATCTGTTCGCCCTGATCAAGTTCTACAAGGCAGCCGAAGGCGTGGGCATCAAGCCGATCGCCGGCGCCGACGTGATGATCGCCGAGGAGGGCCAGGACCCGTGGCGGATGACCCTGCTGTGCCGCGACCGCGAAGGCTACCTGAGCCTGTCACGGCTGCTGACCCGTGCCTGGATGGAGGGCCATCGTCCGGAAGGCGGCGTCGCCGTGCATCCGGACTGGTTGAAGGCGGGCAACGCCAACCTGTTCGCGCTGGCCGGGCGCGAGAGCCTGGCCGGGCGCCTGGCGCTGGACGGCAAGCACGACCTTGCCGAGCAGCATCTGGCCGACTGGCAGCGGGTGTTCGGCGATGGCCTGCACCTGGAGCTGACCCGCACCGGCCGCGATGGCGAGGAGGCCTTCAACCGCTTCGCGCTGATGGCCGCCGGCCAGCGCGGCCTGCCGGTGGTGGCCAGCAACGATGTGCGCTTCCTTGCACCGTCGGACTTCAGCGCGCATGAGGCACGTGTGTGCATCTCGACCGGCCGCGTGCTGGACGATCCCAAGCGGCCGCGCGAGTACAGTGACCAGCAGTACCTGAAGTCGGCCGAGGAGATGTGCGCGCTGTTCGCCGACATCCCCGATGCGATCGACAACACGCTGGCGCTGGCCGAGCGCTGCAACATCGAGATGCGGCTGGGCACCTACTTCCTGCCCAACTACCCGGTGCCGGACGACGAGACCCTGGATACCTGGATCCAGAAGATGTCGCGCGACGGCCTGGAAGAACGCCTGCAGAAGAACCCGCTGGCGCCGGGCAAGACCCGCGAGGAGTACTTCGAGCGCCTCGAATTCGAGCTCGACACCATCATCAAGATGGGTTTCCCCGGCTACTTCCTGATCGTGGCCGACTTCATCCAGTGGGGCAAGAACCAGGGCATCCCGATCGGCCCGGGCCGTGGTTCCGGTGCCGGTTCGCTGGTGGCGTGGGCGCTGAAGATTACCGACCTGGATCCGCTGCCCTACAACCTGCTGTTCGAGCGGTTCCTGAATCCGGAACGCGTGTCGATGCCCGACTTCGACATCGATTTCTGCATGGACCGCCGCGACGAAGTGATCGACTACGTCGCGCGCAAATACGGGCGCGAACGCGTCAGCCAGATCATCACCTACGGCACCATGGCCGCCAAGGCCGTGGTGCGCGATTCCGGCCGTGTGCTCGGTTTCCCCTATGGCCTGGTTGACGGTGTCTCCAAGCTGATCCCGAACATCCTCGGCATCCACCTGAAGGATGCGCTCGGCAAGGGCAAGGAAGGCCCGGGCTCGGAGATGGCATCGGCCGAGCTGATCCAGCGTTACGAGACCGAAGACGATGTCCGTGACCTGATCGATCTGGCGCTGCAGCTGGAAGACCTCACCCGCAACGCCGGCAAGCACGCCGGTGGCGTGGTGATCGGCCCCGAGCCGCTGAGCGAGTTCTGCCCGCTGTACGCCGAACACGACGAGAACGGCATCGGCAAGAATCCGGTCACCCAGTTCGACAAGAACGACGTCGAAGAAGTGGGCCTGGTGAAGTTCGACTTCCTTGGCCTGCGCACGCTGACCATCATCGACTGGGCAGTGAAGGCGATCAACAAGCGCCACGCGCGCGCCGGCATTCCGCCGGTGGACATCGCGGCGATCCCGCTGGACGACGCGCCGACCTACAAGGACATCTTCGCCAACGGCAACACCGGTGCGGTCTTCCAGTTCGAATCCTCCGGCATGCGCCGCCTGCTGAAGGACGCACGCCCCGACCGTTTCGAAGACCTGATCGCGCTGGTGTCGCTGTACCGCCCCGGCCCGATGGACCTGATTCCGTCCTTCAACGCGCGCAAGCACGGGCAGGAAGAAATCATCTATCCCGATCCGCGCACCGAAGCCATCCTCAAGGACACCTACGGCATCATGGTGTACCAGGAGCAGGTGATGCAGATGGCGCAGATCGTCGGCGGCTACTCGCTGGGCGGCGCCGACCTGCTGCGTCGTGCGATGGGCAAGAAGGTGCCGGCCGAAATGGCCAAGCACCGCGAGATCTTCCGCGAGGGCGCGGCCAAGGGCGGCGTCGACGGCCCCAAGGCCGACGAGATCTTCGACCTGATGGAGAAGTTCGCCGGCTACGGCTTCAACAAGTCGCACGCCGCTGCCTACGCGCTGGTCAGTTACCAGACCGCGTGGCTCAAGCGCCATTACCCGGCCGAGTTCATGGCGGCCACGCTGTCTTCGGACATGGACAACACCGACAAGGTGGTCGGCTTCCTCGACGAGGTGCGCAACCTCGGCCTGACCGTGCTGCCGCCGAAGGTGAACCAGTCCGCCTTCATGTTCGAGGCAGCCACGCCGGACACCATCCAGTACGGCCTGGGTGCGATCAAGGGTGTCGGCCAGGGTGCCTGCGAAGCGGTGGTGGACGAGCGGCTGCGGGGCGGAAACTACACCGACCTGCTCGATTTCTGTACCCGCGTCGGCTCGGCCAAGCTCAACCGGCGCACCCTGGAAGCGATGATCAACTGCGGCGCACTGGATGAGCTGGGCCGCAACCGCGCCTCGCTGATGCTGCAGCTGCCGGAAGTGATCAAGGCCACCGAGCAGATGGCACGCGAGCGCGCCTCCGGGCAGAACTCGCTGTTCGGTGGGCCGGACCCGAGCGCGACGACGATCCAGCTGGACCTGCCGGAGGCCGAAGAGTGGCCCCTGCTGCAGCGCCTGAACGGCGAGCGCGACACGCTGGGCTTCTACCTCAGCGGCCATCCATTCGATCCGTGGCGCGACGACGTGCGCGATCTGGTCGGCAACGATCTGGGCGCGGTGGAAAAGATCTGGAGCGCCAACAGCGGCGGTGGTGGTGGTGGCGGTGAGAAGCGCTGGCGCCCGGAAGTGCAGACCGTGCTGGCCGGCCAGGTGGTCGGCGTGCGCCGCAAGGGCGAAAGCCAGATCTTCATCCAGCTCGAGGACGGGCGTGGACGCGTGGAGTGCAGCGCGTTCTCCGACACCCTGGCCGAGTTCGGCCACCTGATGACCAAGGACCGCATCCTGGTGGTCAAGGGCGGCCTGCGTGAAGACGAATTCAACGGTGGCTACGCCCTGCGCATCCGCCAGTGCTGGGATTTCGATGAGGTCTGCGCCAACTACGCTACGCGCCTGTCGCTGCGGCTGGACCTTCGCCAGCAACGGCCGGTGTGGGAGCGCATCGATGCCCTGCTCGACCGCCATCGCCCCGGCCGCACGCCCCTGCGCCTGGACCTGCTGCTGAAGGGCCCGCACGGCGGTATCGCCGGCATGCTCGACGTGTCCGGACAGAGCGCCGTGCGCATCGACTCGAAGCTGATGGAAGCGCTGCGCGCCGACCCGGCCGTGCGCACCCTGAAGGTGCGCTACAGCCCGCCCTGGGCCAGCTGATCCCGCCCCGCCAGGTCCCGCGTCCAGCCGGCGCGGCCAAGGCAGCGCGCTGCCTGCCGGCCAGCCCCTCCGTACGCTCCAGACAGGGGCGTACGGGGAATTTCACCGGGTTCGGCTACACTTTCCTCCTTCTTTACACGACGGCTTCCGATGAATCCGAACTACCTCGACTTCGAGCAACCCATCGCCGACCTGGAAGCGAAGATCCAGGAGCTGCGCAACGCCAGTGCCGGTCCGGCGGTCAATGTCGAGGCCGAAGTGCACGCGCTGCAGGACAAGCTGCGCATGCGTACCGCACAGATCTTCCGCAACCTGACCTCCTGGCAGGTGCTGCAGCTGGCCCGCCACCCGTCGCGGCCCTACACCGCCGATTACATCCGCATCATCTTCGATGAGTTCCAGGAACTGGCCGGTGATCGCGCCTTTGCCGACGACAAGGCCATCATGGGCGGCCTGGCCCGCATCAATGGCCGCGCGGTGATGGTCATCGGCCACCAGAAGGGCCGCGACACCAAGGAGAAGATCAAGCGCAACTTCGGCATGCCCAAGCCCGAGGGCTACCGCAAGGCGCTGCGCCTGATGAAGATGGCCGAGCGTTTCGGCCTGCCGGTGCTGACCCTGATCGACACCGCCGGCGCCTGGCCGGGCATCGACGCCGAATCGCGCGGCCAGTCCGAAGCGATCGCGCGCAACCTGATGGAAATGGCCGAACTGAAGGTGCCGGTGATCTGCACCGTGATCGGCGAAGGCGGCTCGGGCGGCGCGCTGGCACTGGGCGTGGGCGATCGCACCGTGATGCTGGAGTACGCGGTGTATTCGACCATTACCCCGGAAGGCTGCGCCTCGATCCTGTGGAAGGACGCCGGCAAGGCCAAGGACGCGGCCGAACAGCTGGGCCTGACCGCCCCGCGCCTGAAGAGCCTGGGCCTGGTCGACAAGGTCGTGCGCGAGCCGACCGGCGGCGCCCACCGCAACCCGACGCAGATGGCCCGGCGCCTGAAGGCCGTGCTGCTGAACGAGCTGGACGCGCTGGACAAGCTGTCCACCGGGGAACTGCTCGAGCAGCGCTACAAGCGCCTGCGCAGCTACGGCACCTACGAGGCGGCGTAATCGCTGCTTCCGCTGCACGGTAACGGCTGAAGCCGGGCAATGCCCGGCTTCAGTGCCACATCCGTGTGGCGATACGTCCCTGTTCCTGCGCGTACGGGCCCGCCGTACGCCGATCTGCTTACCAGTTGTAGGACATGCCCAGCGTGGCGCTGACTTCGCGGTAGCCGGAGTCACCGCGGCTCACGTCCAGACCGCCCCAGCCCGTCCAGCCCTTGGTGAATTCCACCCGCGCGCCTGCACCCAGCGCGTAGCGGTTGCGCGGCACGTCGCTGTCCATGGCCACGTCATCGAACGCCATGCCACCCGTGCGGGCGTCGCGATACCAGTTGGCGGTCAGGTACGGGGTCACCACGGCGCCATGCGTGCTGGTCGATTCCGCTTCCAGGCGCAGGCCGAGGCGGCCGGACAGGCCACTTTCGCCCAGGCCACGCACCACGGTGCCGTTCTGCTCGGTATGTCGATCCGTGTTGACGTTGGTGTAGACCAGCTGCAGCTCCGGCTGCAGGCTGACCCTGCTGTCGCCCAGCGTGCCGACGCCGAAGCGGTAACCCGCCTCCAGCGAACCCTGCCACAGGTCGCTGTCGTAGCGCTCCGCAGCCAGGCCATCGCCTTCCACCCGGTTGTTGAAGCGGCCGTGCTGCACCCAGCTGTCCACATAGGCACGACCAGTGTTCCAGCTGCCGTACACCCCTGCGGCCACGCCGGCGACCTTGCCGCGTGCCGCAAAGCCGGTCAGCGCCGAGGTGCTGGTGCTGTCAGCACGCCCACTACCGAGCATCACGCCCAGGCGGCCACGCCCTTCATCGAACAGCCCCACGTCTGCGCCCACCTGCACCACATGGCGCTGCGTGCGCAGATCCAGCTGCTCCTGCATGGCCCCCAGGCGCGCCTGCTGGCTGTCCACGCGTGCCCAGCCGTGCACACCCTCGGCAACGGCCGCATTGCCGTCGCGATCACTGCGCTGCAGGCGGAACAACTGCCCCGCGGCGTACTGGTTGGCCAGGTACGCGCCGGTCTCCGGGCGCAGCACCGGCTTCGGATCCGGATTGATCGGACCGGTCGGGTCGCAGTCGGGCAGCGACGGATCCAGGTCACAGGGATCCGGCGGCGTCACCGGCAGTTCCGAACGCAGGTACCAGTTGCCGTCGGCCTCATCCTTGAACAGGAAGTACTCGTACTGCCCGCCGACCGCACGGCCGACCAGGTCGAACTGCGCGTCGGACGCGCCGTTGATCTCGATCAGCTCGATGCCCTTGTCGGTCTGCGCGCCCTGGCCGCCGGCATTGAGCACCCGCACATTGGCCTGCCCGGTCGCATCACCGGCGATCACCAGGCGGTCGGTCCGCGAGTCGTCCTCGCCAAGCACCGTGTTGAACACCAGCGTGCCGCCGTTACCAACGAACTCATCGAGTGACAGCGTATTGAAACCGCCCGCGCCGTCGCCCAGCTTGACCATGCTGCCCGCATCCAGCTGCAGACGGCCGACACTGCTGTCGCCGGTCAGCTGCCAGGTGCTGTGCTCACCCACCGCCACCGAGCTCGCATCGACGATGCGGCCGATCAGCGTGGCACGGTTGCGCAGCGAGACATCCAGCTGGCCCGTGTAGGAGGCGCGATCGGCAATGATGTCGCCGGTCAGCGCCGCATTCTCCACGTTGAAGCGCACAGCAACGTTGCCGACCTGCCCCTCCTCGCCATGCTTGACCAGCAGCAGCGTGCCATCGCCGGCAATCAGGCGCGCACCGTTGCGGATGTTCATCTCGGCGGATTCGCCGTCGACGTCGGCATCGGGATTGACCCAGATCGCCGGGCCGGTCTGCGACTCCAGGCTGGAATTGTCGACGTTCAATACCAGGTTGTCCGCACCCCGATAACTGAAGTACATGACGGCGCCGTTGCGGCTGGCCCGGATCGTCGAACCGTTGACGATGTCAGCCCTGCCCGCGCCCATACTCAGACCGACGTTGTGGTACCAGGCAGTGCTGTCGCGGTGTGCCACCGCCAGGTGGGAATTGTCCATCAGAAGGTACACGTCGCCCTGTCCACCGCGGCGGTCCGGGTACAAGGCGATGGCACCACCGATGGAATCGATCCGCGTGTTGTAGAGGCGTGCCGACGAATCGACCGAGATGTTGAACTGGGTCATGCCCAGGTCGATGCGGCTGTTGCGCGCGATCAGGCTGGAACCCGATTGCACGTGAATGTTCTGATTGGCATTGCGGACCAGCACATCCGCACGCGTGAGCACGACGTTGGCGCCGTAGGTCGCATTGATGCCGTAAGTGGACGCGTCGGTCACCGTCAGGTTGGACCCATTGGTCACCTGCCATGCTTCGGTCGGGTCACCCTGTACCACCTCGTGATCCTCGCCGTTGAGGTTGCCGGCCAACGCGTGCTGCGCCAACGGCAGGGCCAGTGCCAGCAGCAGGCACTGCGAGAGCGGACGCAGGGCAAGGGAACGCCCGCCTGCGGCGGAACGATGGGCATGTTTCATGATGGATCTCCAGAGGGGGCACGTATGCGGCACAGCGTGCGTGCAGTACCTGGCATTCCCATCCATGCCCACGCGGAGCAATAGCGGGACTGTTGCAGGCAGCCGCTGTGTCGAAGGCGCGCAGTATCTGGAGACGCACGGGCGGGGCCCATGCAATTTGTTGCAAGGAGCGCCGCGCCGCTTGTCAGGTTACGCGGCGATTCATCTGGAGGTGCGCGATGTGCGCCGGCTCAGAAGGGTTTGGCCAGCACCAGCCAGACGATCGGAATGAAGGCCAGCAGCGGGATTTCGTTGATCCAGCGCAGCGCGCGCGAGGACGGCAGAGGCCGGCCCTTGGCGACGCCCTTGAGCAGGCGGCCGGTCCAGCCGAAGTAGACCAGCAGCAGCACCACCAGGCCGAGCTTGGCATGCAGCCAGCCGGCACCGCCCGGCGCGACCATCGTCGGGAAGTCCGGAATGACCCGGTAGCCCAGCCACAACACCAGTCCCAGGACGAATGCCAGGCCGAACATCGAGTGGCCGAAACGGTACAGGCGCAGGCCCATCAGCTGCAGGCGCTCGACCACCGCGGGTTGTCCCGCCGCCTCGGCCAGGTTCACCAGGATGCGCGGCAGATAGAACACCGTCGCCATCCACGCCACCACGAACACGATGTGGAAGGTCTTGACCCAGTAGTAGCTCTGCATGCGCTCGCTCCAGCGGCTGGCGTAGGTGGCGGCCATTCTCGCATGGCGTGCCGGTGTACCGGCTGCGGTCGGCGCGACCGATCGACGCACGGCGAGCGGCAACGCCGTACGATAGGCACCGTTTTCAACGAAACCTCCTTCTGCGTGGACAAGACCTACGACGCCGCCTACTTCCAGCGCTGGTACCGCCGGGCCGACATCGGCGGCAGCGCCCGCCTCGCCCGCAAGGTGGCATTGGCGGTGGCCACTGCCGAGTACTACCTGGAGCGGCCGATCCGCAGCGTGCTGGACATCGGCTGCGGCGAGGGGGCCTGGCGCGCGCCGCTGCGGAAACTGCGTCCGAAGGTCGAGTATCTGGGCTTCGACAGCAGCGAGTACGCTGTGCGTCGCTATGGCCGGACCCGCAACCTGCATCTGGCCCGCTTCGGCGACTTTGCCTGGCTGCGGCCGTGCGCGCCGGTGGACCTGCTGGTCTGCTCGGACGTGATGCACTACGTGCCCGACCGCGAACTGCGCGCCGGCCTGGCCGGCGTGGCCGAGCTGACCGGCGGCATCGCGTTCCTGGAGACCTTCGCCGCGGAGGACGCGTTCGAGGGCGACCATGAGGGCTTCCAGGCCCGCCCGGCAGGCTGGTATCGCCGGACGCTGGCCCGGCACGGCCTGCAGCCGGCAGGGTCGCACTGCTGGCTCGGCCCCGCCCTGGCAGGCGATGCGGCCGCGCTGGAACGGATGTGAATCCGGATTCATTATTTTCAGCCAACTTAACCTGCGGGACACCCGGATGGGATATGCTGCGCGGCAACATATGACCATACATATTCGGTCGTCATGCTCTATCAACTGCACGAACTGACCCGCAACCTGCTCGCCCCCTGGGTGCACCAGGCCCAGGCCAACGCCAAGTTCTTCGCCAATCCCGGCCACTGGTGGTCGCAGATGCCGGGTGCCGAACGCCTGGCGGCGGTCAACGAACTGTTCCATCGCATCGGCAAGGATTACGAGAAGCCCGAGTGGGGCATCAACGAAATCGAGGTCGAAGGCGAGCGCGTGCCGATCGTCGTGCACGAGGAAGTGAGCAAGCCGTTCTGCAAGCTGCTGCGCTTCAAGCGTCACAGCAACGAAGCCGACCAGCTGCACACCATGCTCAACCAGCCCTTCGTGCTGGTGGTGGCGCCGCTGTCCGGCCATCACGCCACGCTGCTGCGCGATACCGTGCGCACGCTGCTGCGCGACCATCGTGTCTATGTCACCGACTGGGTCGATGCGCGCATGGTTGCGGCCAGCGAAGGTGATTTCGGCCTGGACGACTACATCGCCTACATCCAGGAGTTCATCCGCCACCTTGGCGTCGAGCGCCTGCACGTGGTCAGCGTGTGCCAGCCGACCGTACCGGTGCTGGCTGCGGTATCACTGATGGCCAGCCGTGGCGAGCCCACCCCGCGCACGCTGGTGATGATGGGCGGTCCGATCGACGCACGCTGCAGCCCCACCGCGGTGAACAATCTGGCGACCCAGAACCCGCTGTCCTGGTTCGAGAACAACGTCATCCACAGCGTGCCCGCCGGCTACCCCGGCGCAGGCCGTCGCGTGTACCCGGGTTTCCTGCAGCACGCCGGTTTCCTGTCGATGAATCCCAGCCGCCATTTCAGCTCGCACTGGGACTTCTACGCCGACCTGGTCAAGGGCGATCTGGAAGACGCCGACGCGCACCGCCGCTTCTATGATGAGTACAACGCGGTGCTGGACATGCCTGCCAGGTACTACCTGGACACCATCCGCGTGGTCTTCCAGGACTTCCTGCTGCCGCGCGGAGAGTGGGTGGTCAACGGCGAAAAGGTCGACCCTTCGGCGATCCGCGATACCGCGCTGCTGAGCATCGAAGGCGAACTGGACGATATCGCGGGCCTCGGCCAGACCGAAGCTGCGCAGGCGCTGTGTACGGGCATCCCGGCCGAGCGCCGCGAGCATTTCATCGTCGAAGGCGCCGGCCATTACGGCATCTTCAGCGGCCGCCGCTGGCGCGAGGTGGTGTACCCGAAGGTACGCGACTTCTTCGCAGCGCACGCAGAAGCGCCAGCGGCAAAAGCGAAGAAGAAGAGCAACGTCACCCCGCTGCGCCGCAAGGCGGGCTGACCCCGCGCCGGGGGTCGGATCCCTTTCCAACAGAAAGGGCTCTGACCCCGGCACCCCGCTCGAACGGAGTCAGAGCCCTGTTCTGCGAACAGGGATCCGACCCCTTGTCGCTTACAGGCGCACCAGCAGGTTCTTGGCGATCAGGCCATGCAGCCTGCCGATGCCGCGTGCCAGGTGCAGCGTCAGCAGCAGCAGCAGGGCACCCGCCGCGGCGACCACGATCCCGACCAGCGGCGAGGCAGCCATCGGCAGCACGTTCACGCCATCAACGTACACGCCCGGGATTTCCCCGCTGAAGATCGCTGCCACCGGCGCCCAGATCAGTCCCAGCGACAGCGACAGCAGCGTCACCGCGATGGTGAAGTAGACAATGCCCAAGGGCAGCATCAGCACGAAGTACAACAGCGTCAGCCAGGTGCGGCCGTCCGTGAACATGTCGCCGATACGCTGCAGCCAGCTGCGGCTGCGGTCGGTGTAGCGCGGCCGCCGCGGCATGCGCTCGCCCAGCAGCGCCTCGACCAAGCGCCCCTCCAGCAGTGCCAGCCCGCGCACCGAACCGAAGAACAGCACGGTCAACGGCACGCCGATGATCAGGATCAGCAGGCCGAGCGACAGCGACAGGCCGGTCACCACCCAGGTGAAGAAGAAGATGCCGGTGGCCAGCGACAGCAGCATGTAGAACAGCGCGCCATAGGTGTGCGGATCGGCCACCACGCCAAAGAAGCGCGACAGCAGCGAGCGCGGCACCGGCACCGGCGGTGCCGCGGCCGGTTCCACACCACTGGCCTCGGCTGCCACACGCAGCACCGGCGCGGTGTCGGCGCGCGGCGTGCGCAATGCACGGTTCACGGTGACTTCCGTTTCGCGGTAGATCTCCGCCACTTCATCCGGCGCACCGTAGCTGCCGGCCACATCGGCAATCACCTCCGCCTCGCTGCGACCGGGCTGGGCGGCCAGCTCGGAACGCAGGTATTCCTCGGCGTCATACAGCGCGTCCTGCACCATCGCCGGATCGGCGCCCTGCAGCGCCTCGCGCAGCTGCGCCAGGTACTGCGGGATGGTGGTCGGCAGGGCGCGGCCTGCCAGGCTCGGGTCGTTCATTGCGGTACCCCCTCCAACACGGAATCGACGGAATCACGGGTGGCCTGCCAGGCCTGGCGCCACTGCGCCAGCACTTCGCGGCCACGGTCATTGATGCGGTAGTAGCGCCGGGGCGGCCCGCTGCTGGAGGGCTCGACATGGCTCTCCAGCAGGCCGCCGTTCTCCAGGTTGCGCAGCACCGGGTACAGCGCGCTCTGCTTGCCACTCAGCACGCCCTCGCCCACGCGCTCCAGCTCCTTGGCGATGAGGTACCCGTACAGCGGCTCGCCGGTACGGGCCAGCACCGCCAGCAGGGCCAGCGACACGGTTCCGGCGCTGAGCTCCTTCTGGAACTTCTTCAGGTGGATGTCGTCTTCCGACATGCCCGGCCCTCCACTACGTTGAAGTCCACAGTAGTGCGAAGTTCGGTATAGCGAATGTGTCGTTAGTCATCCTGCCGGTTGGCGTGGCCCTGCGCCTCGCGCAGAATCGAGGGCTCGTTCATGTTCCGGGGTCTCCATGCCGCACCGTCGTCGCCTTGCCCTGACCGCCTTCGCCCTGGCCTGCCTGTTGCCCTCGCTGGCCAGCGCAGCGACGCCCTACCGCAGCCCGCAGCAGATCCTTGACGCCTCGGCCGCCAGCGATTGGCGCACCCCCGACCCGGCCAACCTGCTGTACATGGATCTGCCTGCCGGCCGGGTGATCATCGAACTGGCGCCCCAGTTCGCACCACGCCATGTCGCCAACATCCAGACGTTCGCCCACGAGCACTTCTGGGACGGCACCAGCATCTACCGTTCCCAGGACAACTTCGTCGTGCAGTTCGGCGATGCCGACGCCGATGACCCGGCCAAGGCCAGGCCGTTCGGCAGTGCCGCGCGCAAGCTGCCGGCCGAGTTCGAGCGTGCCAGCGCCGGCCTGAAGGTGAGCGTGCTGCCGGACCGCGATGGCTGGGCGGCGCAGACCGGTTTCGTCGATGGCTTCCCGGTCGGACAGGATCCGCAGGCCGGCAAGGCCTGGCTGGCGCACTGCTACGGCATGCTGGGGGCCGGTCGCAACAACGACGAGGACAGCAGCATCGGTGCCGAACTGTACGTGGTGACCGGGCAGTCGCCACGTCAGCTGGACCGCAACATCACCCTGGTCGGTCGCGTCCTGAAGGGCATGGAACTGCTCAGCGCGATCCCGCGCGGCCCGGCGCCGATGGGCTTCTATGAAGATCCGAAGCTGCGCACGCCAATCATTTCGATCCGCCGTGCCAGCGACGTGACGGCCGCCGAACGCACGCCGATCCAGGTGTTGCGTACTGATTCAAAGACTTTCGCCGATACGGTGGAGGCGCGACGCAATCGCGTGGATGATTTCTACAAGCGTCCGGCTGGGCATATCGATCTGTGCAATGTTCCGGTGCCGGTGCGGTAGGAGCCTGGCTTACTGCGCGTGGCGCGTGCTGAAGGTGCTTCACTGTTCATGGGCGTTACTTTTCTTTTCGCGCGAAAAGAAAAGTAACCAAAAGAAACGCGCCGCCAAGCCGCGAGCCGCCGTGCTTCGCACGTCGGTCCCCTGCGCTTCTCGGTGAATCAGGGGACGGTGCCGAACTCGCTGCGCTCAGACATCGGCACCTCTCCGCCCCTGATTCCCCTGCGATGCTCGGCTCGCTCAAGGCGGACTGAAGGTCAAGATCACCAGCAACAGCAACAGCATCCACGCTTGACGTGGATCTGCTGGGTGCAGCTGTGGACTTTGATCTGGGTCCGCCTTGAGCGAGCCGAGCACCGCAGGTCCGGCGAGGGCGAAGAGGCGCGGGTGTCTGAGCGCAGCGAGTTCCCGCGCCGTCCCTCGACGGGCCGAGGAGCGCAGGGTACCGATGCGCAACGCGCATCGGCTCGCGGTCGGCGGAACGTTTCTTTTGGTTACTTTTCTTTGCGTACAAAGAAAAGTAACGCCCATGAACAGTGAAGCACCCTCAGCACGCGCCACGCGCAAAACGCCAACGCATCAGCCCTTCTGACTCACCGCCACGCTACCCAGAATCAACGCACCCGCAATCAGCATCTGCAGCGTCACCGGCTCACCCAGGAACAGCCACGCGAACGCCGCACCGAACAGCGGAATCAGGTAGGTCACCGTGGATGCACGCGACGGGCCGATGCGGCCGATCAGACGGTAGAACATCAGGAACGCCAGCCCGGTGCAGGCCACGCCCAAGGCAATCGCCGCGCCCCACGCCTTGAGCGGAATCGCGGCCTGCGGCCAATGGCTCACCGCCATCGGCAGCATCCACAGCGAGGCGCAGGACAGCGTCGCCGCCGCCGCGGCAGCAGGCGGCAGGCCCGCCATGTGCCGCTTCACCAGGTTCACCCCCAGTCCGTACAGCAGCGATGCCGCGGCGCCGGCCAGCACGGCCGTGCCGATGCCCAGGCCCGAGACCTTGGCCGTCGCCAGCACCACCACGCCGGCAAAGCCGACCAGCAACGCACCCGCGCGACGCACACCGATCTTCTCGCCGAAGAACAGGAAGGCGATGAGCGCGGCGAACAGGACCGTCATCGCATTGCAGATCGCACCGATCGCCGCCGGTGCGTGCTCGGCGGCGTAGGCGAACAGCACGAACGGCAACGCCGAGTTGACCAGGCCGATCGGCGCCAGCCACAGCCAGCGCCGCGGCGGGAACTGCGCCCGCGCGCGCCACAGGAACGGCAGCAGTACCAGTGCCCCCAGCAGCAGACGCACCTCGACCAGGGCGAACGGGCCGAACGATGGCACCGCCACCCGCATGAACAGGAACGAGCACCCCCAGATGGCGCCCAGCAGGGTCAACTCCAGCGGCGTGCGCCAGTCGCGCTCGGCCGCCTGTGGGACCGCATTCATGCCCTGCCTCCGTCCATCATCCACTCCTCGGTTGGTGCAACAGGATCAGACGCAGACGCCCGCCGCACAAGCGCGTAGTATCGCTGCCAGCCACAAATATGGTTTGAGGCTGGACATGCAGCTACGCCCTTCCCTGCTCCCTGCCCTGGCCGTGTTCGCGGTCGCGGCGCGCCACCAGAACTTCGCCCAGGCCGCGCAGGAACTGCACCTGACCGCCAGCGCGGTCAGCCACCATGTCCGCCGCCTGGAAGAGGTGCTGGAAACCCGCCTGTTCCTGCGCCATGCCCGCGGCGTGCGGCTGACCGCCGAAGGCCGGCAGCTGGCCGACGCCGCCAGTGCGGCGTTCACCGATGTCGCCGCCGTCGCCCACAACCTGCATCCGGATGCGGACAGCGTGCCGCTGCGCATCACCACCCTGCGCTCGCTGTCGTACTGCTGGCTGCTGCCACGCCTGCCGCGCTTCACCCAGGCGCATCCGCACATCCGGGTGGAACTGCACACCGGCAGCGGCCTGGACCGCTACGACGACAACGGACCGGAGGTGGGCATCCGCTATGGCCTGGGCCAGTGGCCGGGGCTGCACGCGCAACACCTGATGGACGACAGCCTGTTCCCGGTCGCCTCGCCGGCGCTGCCGGGCGTGGAAGCCCTGCACGATCCGGCGCGCATCGCCGAGCTGCCGCTGCTGACCGATCTCTCGCCGCAGGGCTGGCGCGACTGGTTCCGCCATGCGGGCGTACGTCCGCCCTCGCCGCTGCCGCCGATGCACACCTTCGCCGACAGCACCGATGCGATGCGGGCCGCGGTGTATGGCATGGGCGCGGTGCTGGCGCGCACCCACATCGCCCAACCCTACCTGCAGCGCTACGAGGTGGTGCGGCTGCCTGGGCCCGCCCTGAAGGCCCGCTATGCGTATTACGTGGTGCATGCCGAAGGCCAGCCGCCCAGCCCTGCCGCACGCCTGTTCATCGATTGGCTGCTGGCCCAGGCACAGGACGACCGCACACCGATCCCGGCACTGCCCGACAGTCTGCTCGGCCGCGCGCCCACGCCCGGCTGACCAGGCCCTCACCCGGTCTTTGCCCATCGCTGGCTACGCTGCGGATACCTCCACAACGACCTGCATCTGCCATGGCCCTGCTGCGAATGCGCATTACTGGAACCGAAGACGACGCCCGTGCGATCAGCGACCTGCTGCTGGGCCTGGAAGGCATCGAACATGTCGAGGAAACCGACGATCTGATGCCACACATGGACGACGATGACTCCAGTTCGGCAGGACTGTCCGATGACATCGGTCCGGGCATCCACGAACTGGAGGTGGAGGTGGGCAACGAAAGCACCGCGCAGAAGGTTCGTGACGCGGTGCAGGAGCTTGCGCTGGAGCTGGACGTGTTCGTCGAATACGAGACCGACGAAGGCTGAGCATCGCCGGGCGTGGCCCGGCGAACCCGCGCGTTACGGCGTCCGACGGCGGCGACGCAACCCCGCCCTCACGCCCCATCCTGCGATCAATGCCAGTACCGCGACCGGCAGCAATGCAGCCGCCGCACGGATCAGGAAGGCGATACTGGTACTGAGGATGCTGCCAGACTCGCTCAGCGCATCGCCGATCTCGCTGCGGCCGCGCTCGCCGGAGGTGGTACCGAAGTGCAGCGTCAGCAGCTGCGTATCGATGCGGCGACGCTGCTGCGCGGCGTCCTTGCTGGCCTGCTCCACCCCCGCCTCGATCTCCGACAGGCGCGTGCTGATCGCCAGCAGATCCTCGATCTTCAGACCGCCACGGTCCTGGTAGGCGAGCAGGCGTGCGTGTTCCTTCTCCAACCGTGCCTTGGTCAACGCGGTATCGGCCACCTGCTGTGCAAGATCCTCGGCGCGGGTGGTGCGCGACTGCAGTGAGCCGCCCTCGCCCGCCAGGCCGATCAGGGGCTCCACGCCCTTCGGCGCGATGCGCACCCGGACCTCGCCGCTGGGTGAATCGCCACTGCGCTGGTCCACCTGCAGCACCGCACAGTCACCGAACTTCGCACTCTGGCAGGCCTGCGCGACCTGCTGGATGCGCGGCGCAATCGCTTCCGCGTCCAGCTGTACCTGTACGTCGTGTTCATAGGCCAGGAAGGCGCCTTCGGGCGACGCCACGGCTTCGGCTTCGGCTGCGGCACCACCGCCACCGGCCGCGTGCTCCACCTTCGCGCAGGCCGCCAGGGCCAGCACGAGTGCGGGCACGGTCAATGCGCCCACCCATCCATGCCGGACCGTCACGCTGCGGCTCCGTCGTAGGAGGTCACCGACAGGCCGGCCAGGTCGACCTGCGGCAGGCAGCGTACGTTGACCGCCACCATGGCCGCACCGCTGCGCGGATCCACGGCCTCGCTGTACGGTGCAGTGCCGCACTCGCGGCAATGGTGGTGGTCGATGTGGTGCCTGTTGAACTGGTAGGTGGCCACATCGGCTGGATCGGTCTGCAGCTGGAATGCCTCGCGTGGCGCAAACCACAGCAGGCTGCCGCGGCGGCGGCACATCGAGCAGTTGCAGTCGATGACGTCGCTGATCGGGGCCTCGGCCTGCACCGTGAATGCGATCCTGCCGCAATGGCAGCTTCCCTGGTATTCCATGTCCTTTTCTCCGCTGGCGGGTCCGTGTAGGTGCCAATGGTAATCCTATGGCACGGGGACAAAGCAGCCCTGGCGGCCTATGCTCGGGGTTTGACCCCGTACAGGAATGCCGATGCGCCCGCATCTTCTTGCCCTCGCCCTGGTCACCGCCCTCGCCGGCTGCCAGCAGGCCGACGCCCCGACCGCCGGTTCCACCTCCGCCGCCAGCCAGCAGGCCGGTGACGCGGCAGCCGATGCGGCCTTTGCCGATCTGTCCAAGCGCGCCCTGGACACCTGGATGCAGTTGTCCCCGGTCAGCGCCACCCAGATCGGCGACCACCGCTACGACAGCGAGATCGACGACCTGAGTGCTGCCGGCCAGCAGAAGACTGTCGCCGCCTACAAGGCATTGCTGGGCGAGCTGGACAGGATCGACGTGGCCAAGCTGGGCCGGGAGAACCAGGTCGATGCCGCCATCCTGCGCAACCAGCTGCAGTCGGAAATCTGGAACGCCGAAGTGCTGCAGTCCGGCAAGTGGGATCCGCAGCTGTACAACGGCATCGCCGGCAGCGCGATCTACGGCCTGATGGCACGCGAGTTCGCGCCGCTGCCGGAACGGCTGAAGTCGGCCACCGCGCGCATGGAAAAGCTGCCGGCGATCTTCGCCCAGGCCCGCGAGAACCTCGATCCGGCGCGTGTGCCGAAGATCCATGCCGAGACGGTGGCCAAGCAGAACAAGGGCATTCTCAGCATCGTCGATACCTTCATCACCCCGCATATCGGCGAACTGCCGCAGGCCGACCAGCAGCGCCTGCAGGCCGCCATCGATGGCCTGAAGAAGGCCGTGGACGAGCAGCAGACCTGGCTGGACAAGACCCTCGTGCCGAACGCGAAGGGTGATTTCCGCATCGGTGCGGAGAAGTACGACCAGAAGCTCAAGTTCGCCCTCAGTTCTTCGCTGTCGCGGCAGGAGATCGGTGAGCGCGCGCGTGCCGAGCTCAAGCGCGTGCGCGAAGACATGTACGGCATCGCGCAGACGGTGCTGAAGGACAAGCCGGGCGCGCCGGAGATGCCGGCGCAGCCGACCGACGAGCAGCAGCAGAAGGCCATCGAGGCCGCGCTGGAACTGGCCTACGCCGACAAGCCGGCACGTGACAAGGTGGTCGACGACGCCAAGGCCGCGCTGGACCAGTCAACCGCGTTCGTGCGCGAGCACGACCTGATGACGCTGCCGGATGCGCCGGTGGACATCATCCTGATGCCGGAATTCCAGCGTGGCGTGGCCGTGGCCTACTGCGATTCGCCGGGCCCGCTGGACAAGAACCTGAAGACCTTCTACGCGGTGTCGCCGATTCCCGACGACTGGAACGACAAGCAGGTCGATTCCTTCCTGCGTGAGTACAACTCGCGCATGATCCACCTCCTGAGCATCCATGAGGGCACGCCGGGCCATTACCTGGAAGGCTGGCATTCGGCCAAGTTCCCCTCGACCCTGCGCGCGGTACTGCGGTCGGGCCTGTTCGCCGAAGGCTGGGCGGTCTACACCGAGCGCATGATGCAGGAGCAGGGTTACCTCGACAACGATCCGCTGTTCCACCTGGTGCAGCTGAAGTTCTACCTGCGCACGATCTCCAACGCCATCCTCGACCAGGGCGTGCACGTGGACAACTGGGATCGCGAGAAGGCGATGCACCTGATGACCCACGACGCGTTCCAGCAGGAGAGCGAAGCGGCCGGCAAGTGGGTGCGCGCGCAGCTGACCTCGGCGCAGCTGCCGACCTACTTCGTGGGCGCGCAGGAGCACTTCGACACCCGCAAGGCGATGCAGGACAAGCTGGGCGACACGTTCAACCTGAAGGCCTACCACGACCAGATGCTGTCCTACGGCGCACCGCCGGTGCGCTTCGCCCGCCAGCTGATGCTGGACCAGCCGATCGAGTAAGCGGCTGCGCTGGATGTGGATGATGAACGGCCCGGGCAACCGGGCCGTTCTTCTTTGCGCCGCATCCACGCCTGCGCGGAACGGCCGCAGCCGAAACGGCTACTGGTCGGCCGCCACGAACCCGCCGGTCTGCCGTGCCCACAGCCGCGCATACAGACCACCGGCCGCGATCAGCTCGGCATGGCTGCCGGTTTCCACGATCCGGCCCTGGTCCATGACCACCAGACGGTCCATGCGCGCGATGGTCGACAGCCGATGCGCGATCGCGATCACCGTCTTGCCTCCCATCAGTTCGTCCAGGCTGTCCTGGATCGCGGCTTCCACTTCCGAATCCAGCGCCGACGTCGCCTCGTCCAGCACCAGGATCGGCGCGTCCTTCAGCAGCACGCGGGCAATGGCGATTCGCTGGCGCTGGCCGCCGGACAGCTTCACCCCACGCTCGCCGACATGTGCGTCGTAGCCACGGCGCCCCTGCCCGTCCACCAGCGTGTCGATGAACGCTTCCGCACGCGCCTTGGCGACCGCAGCACGCAACTGATCATCGGTGGCATCCGGGCGCCCGTACAGCAGGTTGTCGCGGATCGAGCGGTGCAGCAGCGAGGTGTCCTGGGTCACCACGCCGATCTGTTGGCGCAGGCTCTCCTGTGTGACATGCGCGATGTCCTGGCCGTCGATCAGGATGCGGCCGCTTTCCAGGTCATACAGCCGCAGCAGCACATTGACCAGGGTCGACTTGCCGGCACCGGAGGGCCCGACCAGGCCGATCTTCTCGCCCGGCTTCACCACCAGGTCAAGGCCGGCGATCACGCCGCCCTTCTTGCCGTAGTGGAAATGGACATCCTGGAAGTGCACGCCGCCCTGGGTGACCTGCAGCGGCACGGCGTCCTCACGGTCCTGCACGGTCAGCGGCTGGGCGATGGTGGTGATGCCGTCCTGCACCGTACCGATGTCCTCGAAGATGCCGTTGATGGTCCACATGATCCAGCCCGACATGTTGTGGATGCGGATGACCAGGCCCGTCGCCAAGGTGATCGCGCCGACGGTGATGTGGCCACCGTTCCACAGCCACAGTGCCAGGCCACAGGTCCCGGCGATCAGGAAGCCGTTGACGATGGCGATGGCCAGGTCCATGCCGGTCGTCACCCGGGTCTGCGCGCGGTGCTTGACCGCCAGCTCCTGGATCGACTCGGCCACGTAGGCCTGCTCGCGGCCGCCATGGGCGAACAGCTTCAGCGTAGGAATGTTGGTGTAGCCATCGACGATGCGACCCATCGCCTTGGAGCGTGCTTCCGAGGCGATCCATGCCCGCTCCTTCGCGCGCGGCACGAAGTAGACCATGATCACCGCATAGGCGATCAGCCACAGCAGCAACGGCATCATCAATCGCCAGTCGGCCTGTGCGAACAGATACAGCGCGGTGCCGGTATAGACCACGATGTACCAGAGCGAGTCGACCATCTGCACAGCGGATTCGCGCAGCGACGTGCCGGTCTGCATCACCCGGTTGGCGACGCTGCCTGCAAAGTCGTTCTGGAAGAAGCTCAGGCTCTGACGTACCACGTAGTTGTGCATCAACCAGCGCGAACGATTGCTCAGGCCTGGCACGATGGCCTGGTTGACCAGCAGGTTGTGCAGGCCGACCAGCACCGGGCGCGCGATCACGGTGATGAACAGCATCCAGCCCAGCTCATTGGCGTGACGTTTGAAAAAGCCGGCGCCGGGCTGCTCGGCGACCATGTCGACAATGCGGCCCAGGTAATCAAACATCGCCACTTCCACCAGCGCCAGCAGCAGGCCAGCGATCAGCGTGGCCAACAGCACCGGCCACACCGGCCGGAGGTAGTGCAGGTAGAACGGCAGCACCCTGCGCGGCGGCATCCGCCCGTCCACGGGCGGGAACACCGGAATCAGGGATTCAAACCAACGGAACATCGCATTCCCTCGCCTCTTGCAACCGACGGAGTATCCCATGCCGGATGTGTACGCCAACCGACGATGCGCGGTGCCGGTAGCGCCGGCCCGTGTTCGCCGGGCATGGCCCGGCGCTACCGATCATGCGGCGTCAGTTGACCGGGGTGAACAGCAGGTCCTGGAAGTCGAAGCTGAAATCGGTCAGGTCGGAGATCGGCTGCATGCGCACCTCGCGCACCTTGCCATCCGGGTCGAGACTGATGTTCACGAAGGCATCGGCATTGAGCGAACGGTCGTCCCAGCGCACGATGAAGGTGTCGTGCTGCCAGTGCTCCAGCCGGCCGCTCAGCTGCGCGGTCTTCATGAAGCGCAGGCGCAGCCCCTTGCCTTCCGTGCTGATCTGCATGTCGCCATACCAGCGGTCGCGGAAGGTGCCGGTGTAACCGGCCAGCGGCAGCGAGGGAGTGCTGCCCCTGACACGCGCTGCCTGGTGCTTGGCCCAGGCCTCATCGGCCTTGTCCTGGCCCTTGGCCACGGCCTTGGCATAGGCGTCCACCCAGTCGTGCTTCTCCGCACCCAGATAGGCATCGAGCACGCTCAGCGTGATCGCGTTGAACGCAGCGCCCACTTCCTGGTTGGTCAGCACCACGACCCCCAGCTTCTCGCCCGGCACCAGCGTCAGCCGCGAGACCATGCCCGGCCAGCCACCGGTGTGCCAGACCAGCTTCTGCCCGCGGTAATCGCTCAGGCTCCAGCCTTCGCCGTAACCGGCGAAGTTCGGCCGCGCCGGTGCCAGCTCCGGCACGCTCGGCGCCGGAATCGACTGCGGCGTGATCATGCGCCACATCTGCTGCTGGCTCTTCGCGGTGAACAGCGGGCTGCCATCGGCCAGCGCGCCCTCGGCCAGCTGCACCTGCATCCAGCGCGCCATGTCGTGCGCGCTGGAATAGATGCCGCCGGCCCCGGCATTGTTCGACCAGGTCAGCGGTGCGACGGTGCGCAGATCCTTGAAATCGTACTTGGCGTGTCCGACGGCCGCCTTGTCGCCGGGCCGCAGGTGGTCGGCGTTGTAGCGCGTGCCCGCCATGCCCACCTTGTCGAAGATGCGGGTCTGCAGGAACTGCTGGTAGCTCATGCCGGAAACGTGCTCGATCACCTGCTGGGCGACGGCGTACAGGATGTTGTCGTAGGCATAGCTCTCGCGGAATCCCCCTTTCAACGGCACCTTGCCCAGCCGCTCCACCACTTCGGCATTGCTGTAGGCGGTGGCCGGCCAGAACAGCAGGTCGCCCGCGCCCAGGCTGAGGCCGCTGCGATGCGAGAGCAGGTCACGGATCGTCATCTGCCCGGTCACGAACGGATCGGACATGCGGAACGACGGCAGGTGGTCAATCACCTTGTCGTCCATCTTCAGCTTGCCGTCCTCGGCCAGCAGGTTCAGCGAGGTGGCGGTGAACGCTTTGGTATTGGAGGCGATCGCGAACAGGGTATCGGCCTGCACAGGATCCGGCCTGCCCTGCTCACGCACGCCCCAGCCGCGTTCCAGCACCACCTTGCCGTCCTTGACCACGGCAACGGCGATGCCCGGCACGTCGAACTGCGCACGCACGCGCTCGACGGTCGCATCCAGATCCTGCAGCTGCGGGGGCGTTGCAGCATTCGCCATGGTCGTGCAGGCCAGCAGCACGGCTCCTCCAATCCAGGTATTCATCCAGAACCATCTCCGAGCAGGGGTCGCGGCCATGTGCAGGCCATCACCGGGGTTTCGCGGGATGGTAACGGTCGCCGGCGCATCGTGCCCTGTGCCATAGGAGGGGTGCCATGGACGAGAACGGCCGATCAAGCAGTGGATCCACCATCATTCCATGCCTGCGCTACCGCGACGCGCTGGCGGCGATCGACTGGCTGCAGCGCGCGTTCGGCTTCCAGGCGCAGGCGGTGTACGCCGATGGCGACGTGGTGTTCCACGCGCAGCTGGTGTTCGGGCACGGCATGATCATGCTGGGTTCGACCAGCAACGACAGCGCGTGGTCGAAGCTGGCGGTGATGCCTGACGAAACAGGGGGCCGCCAGACCCAGAGCGCCTGCGTGATCGTCAGCGACGCCGACGCGCACTATGCGCGGGCCAAGGCGGCCGGCGCGCGCATCGTGATCGACATTGCCGACCAGGCGTATGGCGGCCGTGGCTACGCCTGTGCCGATCCGGAAGGCTACGTGTGGTGGTTCGGCAGCTACGATCCCTGGCGCGCGGACCACCGCCAGTGACCGCGCCGGCACCCGCCCCCATCCGCTGCGGCATCGGCGGCTGGGTGTTCCCGGAATGGCGCGGCGGCATGTTCTATCCGCCCGGCCTGCCGCAGCGGGAGGAACTGGCGCACGCCAGCCGTGCCCTGCGCTGCATCGAGATCAACGGCACCTTCTATCGCACCCCGACCCCGGCCCAGTGTGCGCAGTGGGCGTCGCAGACTCCGGCCGGCTTCCGCTTCTCCCTGAAGGCACCCCGCTATCTGGTGCAGCGTCGCGACCTGTCCGGCACCGTGGAGGCCGCCGCGCCGTTCCTGCAGGCAGCGATCGCCCTGGGCGACCGCCTCGGGCCGCTGCTGTGGCAGTTCGATCCCCGCCACCCTGCCGATGCCGGGGCACTGGACGCGCTGATGGCCCAGCTGCCCAAGCAGCTCGATGGCGTGGCGCTGCAGCACGCTGTTGAAATCCGCAATCCGCAGGTGCACAGCGCATCCCTGGTCACTGCCGCGCGCAGGCACGGGGTGGCGCTGGTCATCGAAGACAGCGACGAAGCCCCGCTGCACGGCGACGTCACCGCCAGCTTCGTCTACGCGCGCATCAAGCGCAGCCAGGCCCGTCTGCTGCAGGGGCTGCCTGCCGCCACGCAGCAGCGCTGGGCCGAACGCGCCCGGCGCTGGGCCGTCGGCGAGCCGGTCGACGACCTGCCATGCCTTGCCGGATCCGCCCCATCGACGCCACGAGAGGTGTACCTGCTCTGCATCGGTGCCGGCAAGGCACGCAATCCGGCCGCGGCGATGGCCCTGCAGCGGCGGCTGGACGACCTGCTCGGGTCTCAGGGGCGGTAAACGCGGCCAGGATCGAGCTGCCGACGCCCAGCGGTCACCGCCTTGCCGCACAATAGGCGGATGAGCACGCCCGACACCCGCAAAGCACTTTGGCAGATCCACTTCTGTGTCCTGTTGTGGGGCGTCACGGCCATCCTGGGCAAGCTGATCACCTTGCCGGCGCTGCCGCTGGTGTGGTGGCGCATGCTGCTGGTGACGGCGATGCTGGCACTGCTGCCACGGGTGTGGCGCGGCCTGCGCACGCTGCCGTTGCGGGTGGTGGCCGGATACGCCGGCATCGGTGCGCTGGTTGCCCTGCACTGGCTGACGTTCTACGGTGCGGTGAAACTGGCCAATGCCTCGGTGGCGGCGACCTGCATCGCGCTGGCGCCGGTGTTCACCTCGATCATCGAGCCGTGGGTGGCCAAGCGTCCGTTCCAGCTGCGCGAACTGGCCTTCGGATTGGCAGTTCTGCCGGGCGTGGCGCTGGTGGTGGGGGGCGTGCCGGATGGCATGCGGCTGGGGGTTCTGGTTGGCGCGCTGTCTGCACTGCTGGTGGCGGTGTTCGGCTCGCTCAACAAGCGCATGGTCAGCCACGCCGATCCGTTGACGGTGACTGCGCTTGAACTGGGGGCCGGCACCCTGACCCTGACCTTGCTTGCGCCGCTGATGCCCTACCTGCTGCCGGCCCTGGCCAGCCCGCTGTGGGTGGTGCCGGACCTGCACGACGGCATCCTGCTGCTGGTACTGGCGGGTATCTGCACCCTGCTGCCGTTCGCCCTCGCCCTGGTCGCGCTGCGCCACCTCAGCGCCTACACCGTGCAGCTGGTGACCAACCTGGAACCGGTGTATGCGGTGCTGCTGGCGGTACTGCTGCTGCGCGAGCAGCACGAAGTCACTCCCTGGTTCTACCTGGGCGTGGCGATCATCGTCGGTGCGGTCTTCCTGCATCCGCTGCTGAACCGCCGCAAGCCGTTGCAGCATCCGGAAATCCTCGGCACCGCGGAGGCCCGCAACGTCGCCGATTGAGCGGGCACGTCACCGCCGCGGCCAGTGCCATGCCGGCGCGTCCAGCAGGCCTTGCCCGCTCAGCAGCGTGCGGCCGTGTTCCTTGTGCAGATGCACGGAATGGCATGCGGGCGCCTGCTCCAGAGCGGCGATCAGGCGGCTGGCGTGCGACACCACCCACACCTGGCTGCGTGAACTGGCCGCCACGATCAGCCGCGCCAACGCAGGCAGCAGGTCAGGATGCAGGCTGGTTTCCGGTTCGTTGAGCACCATCAGCGGCGGCGGCCGCGGCGTATGCAGGGCAGCGGCCAGCAGCAGGAAACGCAGCGTGCCGTCGGACAGTTCGGCCATCGACAGCGGCCGCAGCAGGCCGGGCTGGTGGAACCGCAGCACCATCCGTCCATCCAGCACCTCGAATCCCACCGAAGCCCCGGGAAAGGCATCGTCCACCGTGCGAGCCAGCGCGACCGGGTCACCGTTTTCCAAGATGGTCACCCACGCTGCGGCCAGATCGCGGCCATCGTGGTGCAGCACCGGGGTACGCGTGGCCATCGCCGGCTGCCGTGCCGGGGCATCGGCATCGCTGCGGAAGTGATCGTAGAAGCGCCAGCGCCGGATGTACTCGCGCAGGGCGAAGGTCTCCGGCATGCGCTGCGGATCAGCTACCTGGGTGAACAGGCTGTCGAACAGCGACAACCGGTCGTCCAGCACATCCCAGCCACGTGCATGGCGCTGCCGCACCATCCCGCCCCGGCGATCCACCAGCTGACTGGCTGTGCGCAGGAAGGGACCGGCCCAGATTGCTTCGGCCTTGATCTGCGGGTCCAGGGCGAATGCCGACAGGCTGGGCGGCGGGTAACCGAGGTCGATGGCGTAGCCGTAGTCATCGGTGGTGAAACCCAGTCTGAGGCCTACCGGCTCCTGTCGCGGCCCTCCCTGCAGCGGAATCTCGCCTGCAGCTACCCGGCGGTCGATCCTGCCGGGCCCTGCCCACAGCGCCGAGCCCAGCCCACCCTCGCGCGCCAGCGCTGAGGCCACCCCGCCCTGGGCGGTTTCAGCCAGCAGGCGCAGCGCCCGATACAGGCTGGACTTGCCGCTGCCGTTGTCGCCGGTGATCACGTTCAGCTGCTGCAACGGCAGCACCAGCGTATGCAGCGAGCGATAATTGGCGACGGCCAGGGTCTGCAGCACGGTGGTCATCCTTGGAAACAAGGCAACCATGGTGACCCGGGGCGTTCGCACCCGCTGCGACCCGGCGCCATGCAGCGATGGGGCCGCCGGTTGCGGACGACCGGCTCAGTCCGCGAACTCCACGCGGTTGCGTCCGTTGCCCTTGGCCCGGTACAGCGCCGCGTCGGCACGGGCCAGGGTCTGGTCGACACTGTCGCCGGCGCGATGCATGGCCACGCCGATGCTGACCGTAACCGGAAAGCCGAGCGGCAGGTTGCCCACGGCCATACGCAGGAACTCACACTGCACGCCTGCCGCGTGGAGATCCGTGTCCGGCATCACCGCCACGAATTCCTCGCCGCCATATCGCGCCGCCGTTCCGCCGCCGGCGAAATGCGCACGCAGCAATGCCCCCAGTTCGGCCAGCACACGGTCACCGGTCGCATGCCCGTGGAAATCATTGATGTTCTTGAAGTGGTCGATGTCCAGCAATGCCACGCAGACCTGTCGTGGCTGGCCATCGGCGTCGGCGACGGACTCTTCCAGCGCGACCGCCATCGCCCGCCGGTTCGGAAGCCCGGTCAGTGCATCGGTGCGGCTCTGTTCGGCCAGATCCGCGTTCTGTGCCAGCAGCACATCGTGATACTCGGACAACAGGCGTTCGTAGTCGTCGCGTTCCAGCATGTGCTTCTGGATGTCCAGTGCAAAACGGCGCAGCTCCATCACCAGCATCACCTGCCGTGACAGCGCACTGAGTGCCTCGGCCTTGGCCCGTTCCAGATGCTGCGGGCGCGCATCGAACACGCACAGCGTCCCCAGCGGCAGTCCGTCGGAGCTGATCAGCGGCGCGCCGGCGTAGAAGCGGATGTGCGGATCGCCCACCACCACCGGATTGTCATGGAAGCGCACGTCCTGCAGTGCGTCCTCGACCACCATCACCTCCTGCGGCTGCAGGATCGCATGGCCGCACATCGATTCACTGCGCAGGTTCTCTCTCGGTGGCATCGATGCCCTGGATCGACTTGAACCATTGCCGTTCAACGTCGATCAGCGTGACGGCCGCCATCGACGTGCCGCAGACCGCCTTGGCGATCACCACCAGATCGTCGAACGATCTCTCGCGTTCCGAATCAAGGATGCGGTAGCGGTACAGCGCTTCCAGGCGAAGCGCTTCATTGGCGGGCTTGTCGGGCTTGATCATGCAGCGTCATGTTCCGGCAGGTCTCGGCGGAGTCTATCCGATGCGCGGCCGGGCCGACGTCCGACCGCTGTCGTTTACCAGTCCTGCTGCTGCGGCAGCAGGCCGTGCAGCTCCTGCTCGGTCAGGTTGCGCCACTGGCCCGGCTTCAGCGCGCCGATCTTGATGTTGTCGATGCGGACGCGGCGCAGCTGGGTGACGCGGTAACCGAATTCCGCCGCCATCAGGCGGATCTGCCGGTTCAGGCCCTGCTCCAGGGTGATGCGGAAGCCGAATTTGGCGATGCGCGAGGTGCGGCAAGGCAGGGTCATCTGGTTGTGGATGCGCACACCACGGGCCATGCCGCGCAGGAACTCGTCGGTGACCGGCTTGTTCACCGCCACCAGATACTCCTTCTGGTGGCCATTCTCGGCACGCAGGATCTGGTTGACGATGTCGCCATTGCTGGTCATCAGGATCAGTCCTTCCGACTCCTTGTCCAAGCGGCCGATCGGGAAGATGCGCTGCTCGTGGCCGACGAAGTCGACGATGTTGCCCTTCACCGAGCTTTCGGTGGTGCAGGTGACGCCGACCGGCTTGTTCAGCGCGATGTAGACGTGGCGGCGCGCCCCCGGCTTGCGCGCGGTACGGGCACGCAGCGGCTGGCCGTCGACCAGCACCTGGTCGTCCTCGCCGACCACGGCACCGGTGCCGGCCGGATGGCCGTTGACGGTGACCCGGCGGGCGGCGATCAGGCGGTCGGCCTCGCGACGGGAGCAGAAGCCGGTATCGGCGATATGTTTGTTGAGTCGGGTGGTCATCGCCCTATTATCCGGCATCGCCGCCCTGTCAGGTTCATGCCGGTGCGGGTGGATCCAGTTCTTCGCCGTCGAACACCCGGTTACGGCCCGCGCGCTTGGCCACGTACATGGCATGGTCGGCCCGCCGCAGCAGCGCGGCCAGGTCGTCCTCGCCCGGCCGCCACTGGGCCAGGCCGATGCTGGCGGTCACCTCCAGCCCCGGCACCTGCAGGGCCTGGCAGGCCTCGGTGATGCGCTGGCGGAGGCGATCCAGCCGCGCCGCCGCCGCCTCGCGCGGCATGCCCGGCATCAGCAGCAGGAACTCCTCGCCGCCCATCCGCACCACCTGGTCCTGGCTGCGCACGGCGGCCCGCAGCGCACGGGCCACGGCGACCAGTACCTGGTCACCCACCTCATGCCCGTGGCGGTCGTTGATGTCCTTGAACAGATCAATGTCGAGGAAGCCGATCACCATCGGGCCACGCTCACGATCCACCCGTTCCAGATGATGGCCGAGCTCGCGCAGGCCGGCGCGGCGGTTGGGCAGCCCGGTCAGGCCGTCGGTCTCGGCCAGCTGGCGCATCTCGTCACGCTGCTGGCGCAGGCGTCCCAGCCGCAGGTTCAGGGCGTAGGCCGCCATCATCAGCAGCCAGGTGATCGCCAGCTGCAGCGCCTCCACCCGGTACTCCAGCAGCCATTCCGCAGCACAGGCGTCGGCGCCGATCAGCACCAGCATCGGCGCCAGCGCCGCCAATCCAGCCAGTGCCCAGCGGTCGCCACGCCACCGCGCCCCTATCCCCATCAGCAGGGAGACGCCGCAGCCGGCCAGGTAGGTCACCTGCAGCCCCTGCGCGACCCATCCGAGCTGATCCCAGCGCAGCCACGGCACCAGCGCGGCTACGCCCAGCAGGGCGCACAGGACGATCTGCTGGAGCAGGCGTGACTTCGGCCACAACCGGTCGCCACCGTTCAGCCACCACAGGGCAGGCAGCACCAGTGCCTGGCTCGCTGCCGTCAGCGCCAGCAGCCACCAGGCGCCACGCGTGCCGACCGGCAGCCACGGCTCCGGATAACCGCTGAGGCCCCCGAGGATGGCCTGCCACAGCACCAGCACGCCGGTACCCGCGATGTACACCAGGAAGCTGCGATCACGGGTGGTCAGATAGGCCATCAGCGCCGACAGCGCCAAGGCCAGCGCCACCGCGATGCAGGCCGCGCGGACCAGCAGCCGCGCAGTGTCGTTCTGCTGCACCGGGCTGGGTGCGCCGAGCCGTAGCGTCGGTACCCAACGATCCTTCAGCGGCGTCTGCCACGAGACCAGGAATGGCTCGTGACTGCCGGCCGGCGGCACGGCAACCAGGCCCACGCCGGCACGGAAACGCGAGTCGCGGGTACGCGCGTCATGCATGTCCCCGCAGATCTCGCGGTCGCCGTGCCGTACCTGGACCTCGCCCGCGAACACATTGAACACATCCAGGGCCTGGGGTTCGCCCGACCAGCCCGCCGGCGGCGCCGGCACCCGCACGTGCTGGCGTGGCCCGGCCAGCATCTGCGCGGTACAGGCGCGATGCGGCGTAGGCTCGGCGGTGGCAACGCCCACCAGCAGGTAGTCGCGACCGTGCATCGCCGCACCGGCCTGCGCAGGCCACGGCATTGCCAACCACACCAGCAGCACGACCAGCACCACCCCAGTTCCGTACTGCCACTGCCTGACGACCACGCCACATCCTGTTCTGCTTACGCCCGCGCCCACTGCGCGTCGCCCCTGGCGTGCATTATCGCAGCCGTCCGTGGCATGCAGGTGTAGACAATCGTCGCGGACCAGCGTTCAGCCTGCGGCCGGCGGGCCCTTCACCGCCTTCAGCCTGACCGGCCGCAGGTCGGTCAGGGTCATCCGCTCCAGCGGCTGCGGCCGCTCGATCGCATAGCCCTGCAGCCCCTGCACCCCCAGCCGGGTCAGCGCCCCCGCCACTTCGCTGCTCTCCACCCACTCGGCCACGACCTCCATCTGCAGTTCGCGGCCCAGTTCGGTGATCGCGCGTACGGTCGCGTGACTGACCGGATCGACATCCATGTCGCGCACGAATGCACCGTCGATCTTCAGCATGTCGGCCGGCAGCTGGCGCAGGTAACCGAACGAGGACAGACCCGATCCGAAATCGTCCAGCGCCAGCCGGCAGCCACGCGCCTTCACCGCATCGATGAACGCCCGCGCCTGGCTCAGATTGCTGATCGCGGCCGTCTCGGTGATCTCGAAGCAGAGCTTGGACGCCAGTACGCGGTTGCGCTCCAGCAGGTCGCAGACGAAAGCCAGGAAGCTGGGTTCGGCGATCGACTGTGCGGACACGTTGACGTTGCACAGGCCGAGCTGGCGCACATGCGCCGGGCACACCTGCAGGTGCCGGAACAGCAGGCCGAGCACATGCCGGTCCAGTGTCACCGCCATGCCGTAGCGCTCCACCGCCGGCATGAACTGGCCGGGCAGATGCAGCGTACCGTCGCTGTCGCGCATGCGCACCAGCACCTCGTAGTGCAGATAGCCCGGGTCACCCACCCGGGCGATGCGCTGCGCGTACAGCAGCATGCGGTTCTCGGCCATCGCCCGGCTCACGCCCTGCAGGCGCTCGGCCTCCAGGCGCCGTTCGTCCAGCGCCATGCGGTCCTCGTTGAAACAGTGCACGCGGTTGCGACCGGCCTGCTTGGCTGCGTAACAGGCACTGTCGGCTGCGCTCATCAGCCAGTTGACATCAGGGGCCTCCTGGCTGACCTCGACCACGCCGATGCTGCAGCTCAGCTGCAGGCTGCCTTCGCTGATCGGGAACGTGGCCTGGCCAAGATTGCGGATCACCCGCTGCAGCACGCGCTTGGCCTCATCCTGGCCCGCATGGGCCAGGAACACCGCGAATTCGTCGGCACCCAACCGGCCAACCCAGTCGCCCTCGCGCACGGCGGCGACCAGATAGTCGGCAAAACCGCGCAGCATCTGGTCGCCGGCGGCATGGCCGAAGCTGTCATTGACCAGTTTGAAATGGTCCAGATTGATGTAGCACAACGCATGCGTGCCCCCCTCGCTGCGCACCTGCAGCAGTGCACGCTCGAGCAGGCGCTCGATCTCGCGCCGGTTGATAAGGCCCGTCAGCGGATCGTGGCTGGCGTGGTGTTCGATCTCGCGGGCCAGCGCATGGTTCTGGCTGACATCCTCGACAATCGCGAACACCGACAGCCCGCCACCGGTGTTGCGCACGCCGGTACCGCTCCAGCGCCCCCATACCAGGCTGCCGTCGCGACGGCGGAAGCGCAGCTCGCTCGGCCGCAGCTGCCGCTCCCAGTCGATCCGGCCAACATCGTCGATGACCAGCTCTCCTTCCATCAGCAGGTCACCCAGCGACATCTGCAACAGCGCGTCACGGCGATGGTCGAGGATGTCCGCCATCGCCTGGTTGGCTTCCAGCACCCGGCCGCCGGCATCAAGCTTCAGCATGCCGACATTGGCCTGGTAGAAGGCTGCGCGGAAGCGGCTTTCATGCTCCGTCAGATCCTTGCCGACCCGTCGCGCCAGGGCGACGGCCATCAGGCTGATCGCCAGCACCGACAGGCCGCCGACAACCAGGGTCGCCATCCTTACAGCGGCAGCCATCCGCAGCAGCGCCTGCGAAAACGCCTGCGCCTGCACCTGCAGCCGCCGGTCGAGATCACGGAGCTGCTGCAGGTACCGGTCGCGCGCGGCGACCGGCAGTGGACCGTCGGCATGACGATGCTGCAGTTCATCGACCAGCCGGTGCACGGCCATCAGGTCGCCGTCGGTCGCCCGCCAGAGGGCGGTCGCTTCACGGAAGGCGCCGAGGTCACGGGCGTGACGGAATGAAAAGATCAGCCGCGGCACATCGGCACGCGCGTTGCCGCCCTGCAGGAAGCCCTGTCGGGCACGCTCGATATCCGGTCTCGGCTGCTCCAGCGCCAGGCGTCCCTGCAGGTCCCCCATCGGCACGCGCAGGGCCTGGCGGGCGTCTTCCAGATCGCGGGCATCCCCCCGCGCCAGGTAGCGGCTGAGAGCGGCCGTGGCGTCCTGCTGGCCACGCGACCAGTAGCCCTGGCCGGCGATCCACGCCGTCGAAGCCGCCTGCAGTTCCTGGATCAGCGCCGACAATGCGACCAGCCCGATCGCCATGCCCGTCAACAGCGCAAACCTCAGCCCCAGCCCACGGGACATGGGTACCCGGCGGCTGTGAATGTCCGTGCCACTCCTACCCATCCCGGATCCCCCCGAATGTGCTGCGGTGACAACCTCCCTTCGAACCGGCCCAGCCTATGACCCTGAATGTGTGGGCGGTGCGAAACCGGGGTCCACAAACGAGCAACGCCAGCCCGAGGGCTGGCGTTGTCGATCACGGCAGGTCTGGCTCAGTAGCTGCGCGGGCCGCGCGGCTTGAAGCCATCACGACGCGGCGGACGGCCGTCACGGTCGCCGCCCGGACCACCCGGGCCACCTGGGCCGCCACGACGCGGGCCACCCGGGCCACCCGGACCCCGCTTGTCGAAGCGCGGCTTGAACGGACGCGGTGCCGGATTGATCTCTTCACCGGCGGCCAGCGGACGCATCTGCAGCTGCTGGCCGGACACCCACACCTTCTGCAGGTGGGTCAGCACGTCCTGCGGCATCTGCGCCGGCAGGTCCAGCAGCGAGAAGTCGTCGTGGATGTCGATGCGGCCGATGTAACGGCTTTCCAGGCCGGCTTCGTTGGCGATGGCGCCGACGATGTTCGCCGGCTTCACGCCATGCTGGTGACCGACCGAGATGCGGTAGGTCTCCATGCCCTGCTCCGGCGCACCGCGCGGCGGAACCTCGCGGCGCGGACGCTGCTCGAACCCCCCCTCGGCGTCGTCACGGCGGGGACCACGCTCGAAGCGCGGGCCACGTTCGTTGCGGTCGAAGCGATCGCCACGCTCCGGACGGTCGCCCCGGTCGAAGCGCTCGCGCGGCGCACGCTCTTCCCGCGGGGCACGCACCGGCGGCTGCAGCAGGAACGGGGTGTCGCCCTGCAGCATCTTCGCCAGCGCGGCAGCAATTTCGATGGGCGGCACGTTCTGCTCGTTCTCGAAGCGCTCCAGAAGCTGGCGGTAGAAGTCCAGGCCGCCGGCGCCGAGCGTTTCGCTGATGCGCGAGGTGAACTTGTTGATGCGGGTATCGTTGACCGCTTCCACGCTCGGCAGCTGCATCTCTTCGATCGGCTGGCGGGTGGCGCGCTCGATCTGGCGCAGCATGCCCTTCTCGCGCGGGGTCGCGAACAGGATCGCCTCGCCGCTGCGGCCGGCACGACCGGTACGGCCAATGCGGTGCACGTAGCTTTCGGTGTCGTACGGAATGTCGTAGTTCAGCACGTGGCTGATGCGCTCGACGTCCAGGCCGCGGGCGGCAACGTCGGTGGCCACCAGGATGTCCAGCTTGCCTTCCTTCAGCATGGCGATGGTGCGCTCACGCTGGGCCTGCTGCATGTCGCCATTGATGGCGGCAGCGGCCAGGCCCCGGGCCTGCAGCTTGCTGGCCAGTTCTTCGGTACCGGCCTTGGTACGCGCGAAGATGATCATCGCGTCGAACGGCTCGACTTCCAGGATGCGGGTCAGCGCGTCCAGCTTGTGCATGCCGCTCACCCACCAGTAGCGCTGGCGGATGTTGGCCGAGGTGGTGGTCTTGGCCGCGATGGTGACCTCGACCGGGTCCTGCAGGTAGGTCTGCGCGATGCGGCGGATCTGCGGCGGCATGGTGGCCGAGAACAGGGCCACCTGGCGCTGCTCCGGCAGCTTCTTCAGCACGGCTTCGACGTCGTCGATGAAGCCCATGCGCAGCATTTCATCGGCTTCGTCCAGCACCAGGGTCTTCAGCTCGGACAGGTCCAGGGTGCTGCGGTCCAGATGGTCGATCACGCGGCCGGGGGTACCGACCACGATGTGCACGCCGCGGCGCAGGGCCGACAGCTGCTGGCCATACGGCTGGCCGCCGTACACCGGCAGCACGCGGAAGCCCGGGATCTTCGACGAATAGGACTGGAACGCTTCGGCGACCTGGATGGCCAGTTCGCGGGTCGGCGCAAGGACCAGCGCCTGGGGCTTGATCTGCTGCAGGTCGATGTTGGACAGTACGGGCAGTGCGAAAGCGGCGGTCTTGCCGGTACCGGTCTGCGCCTGGCCCAGCACGTCGCGGCCTTCCAGCATCGCCGGGATGGTGGCGGCCTGGATCGGCGACGGGGTTTCGTAGCCGATGGCGGTGACCGCCTGCATCACGGGCTCGGACAGGCCGAGCTGCGCGAACTGCAGCTGCGCTTGGGAATCTTGGGACATGGGGAACTCCGAAGACACTGCCGTCTTCCTGGCAGTGCGATAAAAAAGGTGATGGTCCGCGCTTTGGGCGCCCTTCTTATCGCGTGCCCTGGCGCTGCTCGGTCGGAGGAGATTTCACTCGCTCAGAGCGGAATGATACCGCATTGATCCTGAACGAGGCGTACAGTTTTCCCCTTCGCGTGCCGTCAGGCCCCGTGCTGGCGCACAATACGCGCCCTCTTCCCGGCCCGGCCGCTGGCCTGCGCCCCTTCCCAGGAACCCCCGCTCCATGCAGATTCTCGAATTCGACCTCGACGGTGACTACGTCGAACTCAAGCAGCTGCTCAAGCTGGCCGACCTGGTCACCAGTGGCGGCGAGGCCAAGATGGTCATCAGCGAGGGCCAGGTGCGGGTCGACGGCGAAGTTGAACTGCGCAAGGCCTGCAAGATCCGCGCAGGCCAGGTGGTCGAATTCGCCGACAGCCAGATCCGGGTGCTGGCGGCCGGCTGATCTGACCCTGTTCAGGCCACGCGCTGGGTCAGGTGCGAGGCGATCAGCTGCCTGAACGGTGCCACGCCCTGGGCGACACGCAGGCCCGCTGCCCGCAGCAGCCGCGCCGGGCGCCGATCATCGGTGTACAGGCTGGCGATCGCATTGGTCGCCTCGTACAGCGGTCGCGCCGCCATCCGATGGCCACGCTGGTAGCCGGCCAGCATGCCGGCCGCGGCGATGTCCGCACCGCGGCGCTGCTGGCCGGCGATGCCCCGCGCCAGGCGCTGGGCACTGGCCAGGCCCAGGTTGAAGCCATGGGCGGTGACCGGGTGCATGCCCACCGCAGCGTCGCCGATCAGCGCCGAGCGCTCGCCTGCGAAATGGTGTGCATAGACACCCACCAACGGATAGGCCTGCGGCGTGGCGACCGGCTGCATGCCCCCCAGCCGATGCTCGAAGAAGCCGCTGACGGCCTCACCGAAGGCTACCTCATCCATCGCCAGCAGATCCTCGATCCGCCGCGGGGGCAGCGTGATCACCGCAGATGCCTGGCCTTCGTTGAGCGGCAGCAGCGCCATCGTACGACCGTAGCCGAACCACTCCCACGCGGTGTGGTGATGGTCGCGTTCGACGCGCATGCGGCACACCAGCATCGACTTGCCGAAGTCGCGCATCTGCGCACCGATGCCGAGCATGCGCCGGGTTGCGGAGAAACGGCTGTCCGCGGCCACCAGCAACCGCGCATGCAGCCTGCTGCCGTCATCCAGCGCGACCACATGGCCCTGCGCATCGGCCTGCACGCCCTGCACCTTGCGCCCGTCGAACAGCTCCAGGCCGTCCTGGCGCTGCACCGCGTCCCACGCCGCACGGCGGATCAGATGATTGGGCACCAGCCAACCCAGCGGCTGACCATCGACCTGGCTGCTGGCGAAGGTCAGTGCGAACGGCGAGCCGCCGTTCATCACCTTGGCATCGCGCAGTTCGGAAATCTCGGCCTCCGGCAGCCGTGCCCACAGCCCCAGCTGCTCCAGGCTCTGCCGCGACGCGTGGGTCAGCGCGATCTCGCGGCCGTCGAACGCCGCTTCGGCGAGCGCCTGGCGTGGCTGCGCTTCGATCAGCCCGATCTGCAGCCCGCTGCCGGCCAGCGCGCGTGCGAAGCACAGTCCTGCCGGCCCCGCGCCGACCACCACCACATCCATCCTGCGCATGCGCGGCTCCCGCCATCGATCCAGTCGCAGCCAGCATAGCGCCGCAAAGCTGACCGGCCTTGATCTGGATCAGGCCCGGCTCACAGCAGTGCGAACACCAGCGCCAGGATCGACAGCAGCGACACCAGCCACACCAGGCTGCGCACGTAGGGCACACCCGCGGCGTACAGCGGCAGGTAGACCACCCGTGCCCAGAAGTACGCCTGCGCGGCCAGTACCGTGGTGTCGCTGCTGCGACCGGCCACCACCACCGCGATCGCGGCGGCGGCGAAGAACGGGAACGTCTCAAGGAAGTTGGACTGGGCCCGTTGCAGCCGCCCTGCCAGCGGGCTGAGTGGCCGGCCCTGTTCGTCGCGTGCCGACGCGTTCCACTTCATGCCCCGCTCGCGGGTCACCACCGTGGAGGTGGCGAAGATGTAGACAAACCCCAGCAGCGTCGACCACGCCAGCAGTGTCAGTTCGGCCGCCATGCTGTTCTCCTTCAGGGTCCGGGTGCGCGCAGGCTGTAACCGGCCAGGCGCCAGACCTGGTCCTCATCGAAGCGGAACGAGACCAGTTCGCGCACGGGCTGCGCACTGTTGGCGAAGCGGGTCGGGAAGCTGACATTGATGTACAGGCCTTCGGGCACGACGGCGCCGGCCGCGTACTTCACCCGGGTAATGGACGGTTGGCCGCGACCACTCAAGGCACCCAGGCGGGTGCGGTCGGCGGTCAGCTGGCTGATGAAGGCCGGCTTGGTCACCGCGCGCCGCGCTACGGCTGATGCGCCATCCCACAACTCGCCCGCGCGGTTGGCGTCGACCATCTGCGCGGCCCTCAGTGCGGCCGCCCCCATCTCCGCGTCCTGCTTCTGCACCTGCGCCTGCTGTGCCGGGCTGAGGGCCGGTGCGGGCGGCCGTGCCGCTGTCGCCGGTGGCGCGGCGGCCGGCGCACTCGGCGCCGGGCGCGCCGGCGCCGGAGCCGGCGTGGCGGGCGCGGGCACCTGGGCGAATGCAGCAAGCGGCAACAGGGACAGCAGCAGGAGCGCGCGCTTCATGGACACCACCGGTTCATCGGAAGGAACCGCAGTCTACGCCAGCCGGGTGAGGCGTTTGTCAGCGCAGCGGCACGCTGCCCTGGGTTGCTTCGGCATCGGCCTGTGAGGCCTGGGTCTCCGTCTCCACTGCCGGCTGTTCCGCCACCGGAACCTGCGGCGGAGGAGACGGTGGCAGCGTGGCCACGTCGATCTCCGACAGCGGGCTCTCCTCGGGGCAGACCGGATCGGGGAAACCGAACCGCTGCTTGAGCGACTGGCCGCAGCTGTTGATCGATTCCATGTCTGCACCGTCGCGCTTGCACTGCTGGTCGAAGGCGATCAGGAACGCGTCCTTGCGCTGCACGAAATCGTCGCCACACGCGCGCATCTGCTTGATCCGTTCCAGGTCGTCCTGCACCGCATTGGTGCCATCCAGGCCGAACTGCCGCAGTTCCTCGGGGGTCAGCAGGCGCAGGCTGCGGTTGGGCACGGTCATCATCAGATCAGCAACGCCCACCGCCACACCGTTGCGCTGCAGATAATCCTTCACGTTGTCGTAGACCTCGTGCAGCTCGCGGTTGAGCTCGGCGCGCGAGGTCGCCTTGGAGCTGATGCGCATCATGCGGTGGATGCCGACCTTGCCGGTCAGCAGGCGGTTGTCGCCGGCCGCGAGAACGAACACGCAGGCGCTGTGGCAGATCGATCCTTCGCGCACCCAGATGGTCCAGCCCGATTCGCCGATGCTGTCGCCGGCAATGATCGCCGACTCGACCTGGCCACCACTGGAGTCGAGATCGAGGATGCGCTTGTGGATCTCCAGCGCGTCGGCCACCACGGCCAGGCGCCACATCATTTCGGCGAACCCGGGATTGATCTTGCCGTTGTAGCGCACCCGCAGCAGGCCACGCTCGGCGCACGGCTGCAGCGCCTGGCTGATCTGCTCGCGCTGCAGTCCTTCCAGCTCCACGCCGTCGCCGCCTTCGGCCGCGTAATCGGTGCTGCAGCTGACCCAGGCCCGGCCGTTCTCCAGCTGCGCCTGCGGCCACGGCCGATCAGCGCGGCTACGCGGCGGGGACGGCGGTGGTGGGGCGTCGGCGGCATTGATCGACACCATGTTGTCGCCATCACTGGCCGGTGCCCGTGCCGCCTTGTCAGCTGCGGTCACGTTGCCCGGATTCTCCAACTGGCTGCAGCCCGCAAAGGCCAGGCACAAAAGGGGCAACCAGCGGATCAAGGCGGACATCGGGCAACCGGATTTCGCAGGAACAAGGATCACAGTCTACCTGCACGGCGCGCGCATTCAGCACGTGGCACTGAACCGGTTCTGACCCCGGATCGCGACCCGCTGCATCCATGTCCGAATCCGGCGAGTATCTGCCGCATGGGCAGCCTAGACTGGGCGCATGAACACCGCTCTCGTCCTCGACACCGCTGCCTGCGACCGTGCCCGCCTCGCCCGTGACGCGCGCTTCGATGGCGTGTTCTTCACCGCCGTGCGCAGCACCGGCATCTACTGCCGGCCGGTCTGCCCGGCGCCGCCGCCGAAGCCGCGCAACATCACCTATTTCCCGAGTGCGGCCGCAGCCTCTGCCGCCGGTTACCGGCCCTGCCTGCGCTGCCGTCCCGAACTGGCGCCGCAGGCACAGCAGGCGCTGGCCGGCCAAGCCGTACAGCGGTCGCTGGCGTTGATCCACGGCGGCTTCCTGCAGGAGCAGCCGGTTGCCGGACTGGCTGCGAAGATCGGCCTCAGCGCACGCCAGCTGCAGCGCCTGTTCGTGGAGCACCTGGGCGCCACGCCCGGCCAGATCCACGCCACCCACCGCCTGCTGCTGGCCAAGCAGCTGCTGACCGAAACCACCCTACCGGTCACCGACGTTGCGCTCGCGGCGGGCTACAACAGCCTGCGCCGCTTCAACACCGCCTTCCTGCAGGGCTGCGGGATGGCGCCGACCACGCTGCGCCGCCAACACGTCCCGCTGGCCGCCGATGACGGTGGCCTGGTGCTGCGCCTGGGCTACCGGCCTCCGCTGGATTTTCCGCGCATGCTGGCGTTCCTGCGCAAGCGCAGCCTGCCGGGCATCGAACTGATCGGCGACGACAGCTACCAGCGCGTGCTCGGCATGCCTGAACGACCCACCCTGCTGCGGGTGACGGCTGATCCGAAGCGGCCGGAACTGCGCCTGCAGTTGGGTGCGGTCGATCCGCGGCTGATACCGGACATCGTGCGACGCGTGCGGCGGGTATTCGATCTCGATGCCGACCTGCAGCAGGTGCATGCCGCGCTCGGTGAAGAGCCGCTGCTGGCGCGCGGCATCGCCGAACGCCCTGGCCTGCGCGTGCCGGGCGGCTGGGATGGCTTCGAGGTGGCGGTGCGTGCCGTGCTCGGCCAGCAGGTCAGCGTTGCGGCGGCGACCACCTTCGCGCGCCGGCTGGTCGACGCGCATGGCGCCCACCTGCCGGGTATGCCGACGGAGTTCGACCGCCAGTTCCCCTCTCCCTCGGTATTGGCGGACGCCCCTCTGGAATCGATCGGTCTGCCACGCAGCCGCGCCGCCACCGTGCGCGCACTGGCCGCAGCCTGCGTCAGTGGCCAGCTCGACTTCGGGCCCGGCCAGGCACTGGAGGAATTCGTCGCCCGCTGCGTGGCCCTGCCCGGCATCGGCCCGTGGACGGCGCAGTACATCGCCCTGCGCGGCCTGGGCCAGCCCGACGCGTTTCCTGCAGGTGACCTGGTGCTGCAGCAGGTGCTCGGCCATGCCCAGGGGCAGCGCCTGAGCGAACGCGCCACCGAAGCGCGATCCCAGCCCTGGCGCCCCTGGCGCTCGTATGCGGTGCTGCATCTGTGGCATCTGTCCGGCACGTTCGTTGGAGAACCGACATGACGTTGTTGTTCGACCGTTTTGACAGCCCGATCGGCGAGCTCACCATCGCCGGCGACGAACGTGGCCTGGCCCACGTGCTGTTTCCTGAAAACCGCCACCCCGCGCGCGGACGCAGCGACTGGCACAATGCGCCCGGCGCGTTTCCCGAGGCCCGCGAACAGCTGCTGCAGTACCTGCATGGCGAACGCAGCACATTCGATCTGCTGCTGGCACCGCGCGGCACCCCGTTCCAGCTGCGCGTGTGGCAGGCTCTGGCGTTGATACCGTTCGGCCAGACCTGGAGCTACCTGCAGCTGGCGCAGCACCTGGGCCAGCCCAGCGCGACGCGCGCGGTCGGCGCCGCCAACGGCCGCAATCCCCTGCCGATCATCCTGCCCTGCCATCGCGTGATCGGCAGCAACGGCGCGCTGACCGGTTTCGGCGGCGGGCTGGAGACCAAGGCAGCACTGGGGGGGCTTGAGCAACGCCAGGTACCGTTTTTCGCCTGTTGGGTGATGGGGGTCAGATCCCTTTCCCGTGGTAATGGTATCTGACCGCGGACGGTCCTGGCGCGCCGTGTCTTGGGCGCGTCATTACCTCGCACTATGATGGGCGGATGACTTCCGTACGCCTGACCTGCGCGCTGGCGCTGCTGCTGCCGTTGGCCGCCTGCACCACCGCACCCGCCCCGACCGCCACCGTCTCCACGCCTGCGGCAACGGCCGCACCGCCGAAGCTGCTGCTGATCTCCATCGATGGCCTGCGTGCCGACGCGCTGGACCGCGGGCTGACTCCGAACCTGCAGCGGATGATCGACAGCGGCGTGCGCGCACGCTGGATGACGCCCTCCTATCCCTCGCTGACCTTCCCCAACCACTACACCATCGTGACCGGTCTGCGCCCTGACCATCACGGCATCATCCACAATGCGATGGACGACGCATCGCTGGGCAGTTTCGCGCTGAGCAACCGCGAGGCGGTCACCCGCAGCGACTGGTGGGGCGGCGAGCCGATCTGGGTCAGCGCGGAGAAAGCCGGCGTGCGTTCCGCGACCTGGTCCTGGCCGGGCAGCGAAGCGGAGATCAAGGGCGTGCGCCCCAGCCAGTGGCTGGCGTACAACGACAAGGAACCGTTCGAGCAACGTGTGCAGACCGTACTGGGCTGGCTGGCACGCAGCGATGCCGAGGCGCCGCGCCTGGCCACGCTGTACATGGAACACGTCGACAAGGCCGGGCATCACCATGGGCCGCAGTCGCAGCAGTACACGGCAGCCATCGTGCGGGCCGACCAGGTTGTCGGCCAGGTGCTCGACGGACTGCAGCAGCGTGGCCTGGCAGCCACCACCAATGTGATCGTGGTTTCCGATCACGGCATGGCCGCGGTGGGCGACGGCCAGGTGATCGCCACCGAGTCGATGGTGGACCCGGCCATCGCACGCAACGTCAGCCAGGGCCAGTCGGTCGGCTTCGCGCCGGTCGCGGGGCGTGAAGCCGAGGCCGAACGTGCCCTGCTCGGCCGCCATGCCCACTACGAATGCTGGAAGAAGGAGAACCTGCCTGCGCGCTGGCATTACGGCACGCATCCACGCATACCCGCCATCGTCTGCCAGATGGATGAAGGCTGGGACGCGCTGACCCGGGACTGGATCGCCAGGCGCGATCGTCGCGACGGCGGCTCGCACGGCTACGATCCGGCGCTGCCGTCGATGCGTGCGGTGTTCGTGGCGAGCGGCCCGTCGTTCCGTCAGGGGCTGCTGATCGACGGCTTCGACAACGTCGATGTCTATCCGCTGCTGGCGCACCTGCTGCGGGTTCCAGCCGCGCCGAACGACGGCAATGCCGAGACACTGAAGCAGACGCTGCGTTGATCGGGCGTCTCCGCCGGGCATGGCCCGGCGCTACCACGGCAATGGGGCGTCGGATGTCTCCGCCGGGGGGGGGGCCCCCCCCCCCCGGGGAAATGGGGGGGGGCGCGGGCGCCCCCCCCCCCCCCGCCGGCCCGCCCCCCCCGGGTAAAAAAAAACCCCCCCCCCGCCCCCGG
>NZ_JBRRES010000025.1:0-71335 GCF_056760395.1 Stenotrophomonas sp. STEN009
GCGTGGGGGCCCCCCCACCCCGGGGCCGGGGGGGGGGGCCCCGGTGGGGGGGGTTCTCCCGCTCATTTTGTCCCCGGCGCCCGCCGCCCCCCGGGGCTCCCCCCGCAACCCGACAGCCACGGCGCACGCAGGCGCGGGCCATGCCCGGCCCGGGACGCTTCCCGAACCGGCTTGGCATCGCCCGCCCCTGCGGACCTCTGTTTCAGCGCTGTACCTTTGACTGTACGCACCGGGCGGCTTCGTCTCCCCCCGATTGTCAGTAGCCTGATCCCTCCCCTGCTTTGGGGGAGGGTTTTTTGCAGACTCCCGGCAGCCTGCGTCGTCCCGACCGCACCCTGCCCTGTCACTCCTGCAACCTGCATGCCAAACCTGCCGTCCGGCACTGGCACGGCGCATGCATCAACGAAGTCCTCAAGACCCAGCGGCGCAGGCCGCTATTTTCGTTGACGACGGGCGGCCGCAGCGCGGCGCCCGGATTACCAGGAGAAACGACGTGGCAGACTTTGGATACGGTGGCATCGGCTCGGGCCTGGACATCTCCAGCATCGTCAGCCAGCTGGTCGCGGCCGACCGCAAGCCCGCCGACAATGCGCTGAACCTGCAGCAGTCCAAGACCAAGATGCAGCTGTCGTCGATCGGCACCGTCACCGCGGCCTTCGACAAGCTGAAGACCGCACTCACGGCACTGAAGGCCACCACGGCCTTCGACACCCGCACGGTCACCGCCAGCAAGGGCGGCAGCGGCGGTACCGACGAGATCCTGACGGCCAGCGTGGCGCTGTATGACGTCGGCACCACCAAGGCGGCAGCGTCCAATGGCACGCACATCATCGACGTCAAGTCGCTGGCGACCGCACACAAGCTGATCGCCGACACCTCCGTGCCCAAGACCGATACGTTCGCCGCCGGAACCTTGACGTTGACCGTCGGCGTCGGCGACAAGGCCAAGACCATGAACGTGGAGGTCGAGGAAGGCGACACGCTGACCACGATCCGCAACAAGATCGACGCCGCCGGCCGCAAGGAAGGCGTGCAGGCCACCCTGATCAGCTCCGGCGACAACCAGTACCTGTCGATCGCACAGGAAAAGACCGGCGCGGCAAACGCGATCAAGCTCGAATACGCCGGCAGCGACCCGAAGTTGGGAGCGCTGGTCGGCAGCCTGAAGCAGAACACCGCGGCCGCCGATGCCAAACTGACCATCGACGGCGTTGAAGTGGTGAGCGCCAGCAACACCGTGGCCGACGCCGTGCCAGGCCTGACCCTGAACCTGAAGAAGGAAGGACAGAGCACGGTCACGATCAGCACCGACACGGCCGCGGCGACCAAGGTGATGCAGGATTTCGTGACCGCGTACAACGCGGCCATCGCCGCCATCAACACCGAAACCAAGTACGACGCCAAGACCAAGGAAGCGGCAGCCCTCACCGGCGACGCACAGATGCGCGGCGCCGCCAGCCAGCTGCGCTCGGTGATGTCGGGCGTGCTCAAGTCGTTGTCCGGCGATGGCCTGGACGCCAAGGCCATCGGCCTGCAGACCCGTGGCTACCCCAATGCCGATGGCAGCCTGGTGCTTGATACCACCAAGTTCGCTGCCGCGCTTGCCAGCCAGCCGGAGAAGATCCGCCAGGCAATCACCGGCGATGCCGGCGGTGCGGGCCAGCTGTACTCGCTGGTCGACGGCTACGTGAGCACGACGGTCGGCAAGGAGGGGGCGTTCGTTGCCCGCACCAAGGGCCTGAACAACACCCTGGACAGCATCGACAAGCGCCGCAAGGACCTGGATACACGCATGGTCGGCGTGGAGGCACGGTACAAGAAGCAGTTCCTCGCACTGGACAGCCTGATGGGCAAGCTGCAGCAGAGCAGTTCGGCGCTGCAGCAGCAGCTGGCGCAGTTGAACGGTTGACGGACGCGCGCGGCACTCAAGTTTGGCGCCGAACGCACCGATAACGGACGCAACAGCAATCATCGCGGTACTGCCGGCAGCGATCGTCACGATCCTGCTGCAGCACCCAGCGCAAGGAGAATCACGAATGTACGGTTCCAGCCGTCAGTACGCCGAGCAGTACCGCCAGGTGGGTGTGACCAGTGCGGTCACCGATGCCGATCCGCACAAGCTGGTGGCCCTGTTGCTGGCGGGCGCGCTGGAGCGCGTGCGGCGCGCGCTGGCCAGCCTCGAGCGCGGCGACCATGCCGGCAAGGGCAAGGCGATCGGCGAGGTCTGCGCCATCGTCGGCCACCTCAACGGCTCGCTGGACCATGAGGCCGGCGGCGAGATTGCCGGCAATCTTTCGTCCCTCTACGACTACGTGCTGCAGCGCCTGACCGAGGCCAACCTGCACAACGACCGCGCCGCCCTGGACGAATCGCTGCAGCTGCTGGGCGAGATCGACAGCGCCTGGAACGCAATTCCGCACGAGCAGCGCCGTACGGCAGCGGTGGCACCATGAGCCTGCAGGCACTGCATGCGCAGCTGGATGCTTTCGAGAAGGCGCTGGGTGAAGATGCCTTCGACACCGCCGACAGCCTGCTCGAAGGCCATGACAGCAAGCTGCACGCGCTGTTGAGCCAACCGCTGGCGGCCGCCGACCATGCGCCCCTGACCGCGCTGTTCGAACGCCAGCAGAACCTGCTCACCCTGCTGCGCCACCGCCGCGACGCGGTGGCCGTGCAGCTGCACGATGGACGGCGCTCCCTTCGCGCCGCGCACGCCTACCTGCAGGCAGAATCGCTGGCATGACCCTCCTGCCGACCACGTCGCTGCATCACCCGGCCGAAAGCGAGCTGTTCGACGAGACGCTCAGCTGCGAACTGGCGCTGCCGGTCGAGTTCCAGGCCGGCAACGCGGCGGGACGTACCAGCAGCGCCGAAGGCCTGCTGCGCAGCCTGGCGCTGGTCGAAGACAGCCGTGTCGATGAACACGACGAACGCAGCGAGGCCAGCCTTCCGCTGCAGCGGCTGGAAGCCAAGCTGGATCTGGCCATGGTGCTGCTGGGCCGACTCGTGCGCCAGCAGGGCCCGGCATTGACCCTGCGCCCGGTGCGCTGGTCGCGGCGCGGCATCCGCCTGCAGCTGGGGCCCCGCAGTGGCGCGGCGCCGGGCCAGGCCGGCGTGGTCCGTGTGCAGCCCAGCGACTGGCTGCCCGACCATATCGATCTGCCGGTGGAAGTGGTTGCCGAGGCCGCCGATGGCAGCGGAGGCCACTATCTCTGGCTGCGTTTCCATCGCCTCGGCGACGGGCTGGAAATGGCCATGGAGCGGCATCTGTTCCGCCTGCACAGACGTCAGGTGGCCGAAGCAAGGCGGGCGCGCTGAACCCTGGCACGCCCGCCCGCAACGGACGACGCTTGGCTCGCCCGTTCAGCTAAGTTAAGGTGGACTCCCCTCCCGGACCTCCAGCGTGCCTGTGCGAGTTCTCATCGTCGACGATCACACCCTGGTCCGCGCCGGCCTGGCGCGGCTGCTGCAGGGGTTTGCCGACGTGCAGCTCGTGGCCGAGGCCAGCAACGCCGAGCAGGCGCTGCAACTGGCGCTGCAGCACGCGCCGGACGTGGTGCTGATGGATCTGTCCCTGCCCGGACGCACCGGCCTGGAAGCACTCAGCGACATCCGCATGCGCGCACCCGGCACGCGGGTGGTGATGATGACCATGCACGATGATGCCGCCCACGTGCGCGACGCACTCGATCGCGGTGCCGTCGGCTTCGTGGTCAAGGATGCCGCTCCGCAGGAACTGGAACTGGCGCTGCGCGCTGCACACGCGGGCCAGGTGTTCCTGAGCCCGCAGATCTCGGCGAAGATGCTGGCGCCGATGCTGGGCCGCGAGAAGCCCACCGGCATCGCCGCGCTGTCACCCCGCCAGCGCGAGATCCTGCGCCGCATCGGCAAAGGCGAAAGCAACAAGGAAATCGCCGCCGATCTCGGCATCAGCGTCAAGACCGTGGAAACCCACCGCGCGCGCATGATGGAATCGCTGGGGTGCCGCCGCGCCAACGACCTGCTGCTGCTCGCCGCCCGCCACCAGCACGAGCTGGAGTGACCACGTCACCCGGATGACGGGTTCCCGTCACCCCCACAGGCACTGACGGAATCCCGTACACGCCGGCACGACGCCCCGACCGCGTACGCAACAGGGAATCAAGGACTTGCGACCGGGGAACGTCAACATCCCGCGCACATGTCAGGAAAACCCCTACACGCTGTCGGGTAATTCACTAACCACCTCAGGAACCCCCTGATTCCGGACCCGCCGGATCAGAAGCAAGATGCGTTCCACAAGGCGTCGGGGAGCGACGCCGGGGAACCACGATGAAGGCTGCACTCTCGGCCCAGCTGGGCCAACAACTTCACCTCACCCCGCAGCTGCTGCAGTCGATCCGGCTGCTGCAGCTGGACGGACTGCATCTGGAACAGGAAATCCAGCGCCTGCTCGACTCCAACCCGATGCTGGAGATCGAGGATGCCGAAGCACCTGCACCCGAACCCGGCGACGCCGGCGCCACCACGCTGGAAACCGCGGCGTTCGACGAGCTGCCGGAGTCCTCGATGTGGGACGTTGCCGGCGCCAGCTGGCAGGACGGCGACGACGACCGGATGGCACGCATCGCGGCGGGCGAATCGAGTGATCCGCAGCTGCGCGTGCTGCAGCGGCTGGCACTGGACCTGGACGACCGCGAGCTGGCGGTCGCCGCCTTCTGGCTCGAGCATTGCGATGACGCCGGCTATCTGCAGGCACCGCTGGCACAGCTGCAACTGCTGGCCAGCGCCCAGTTCGACATCGCCGCCGATGGTGTCGAAGCGGTCCGCCAGCGCCTGCTGCATGGCGAGCCCGCCGGCATGGCCGCGCGGGACCTTCGCGAAAGCCTGCAGGCCCAGCTGCGCAGCCTGGACGGCGTGGTTCCCGCGCGGCATCTGGCCACCCGCATCCTTGCGGGCGCGCTCGAGCCGCTGGCCGCGCACGACTACCCCGCCCTCGCCCGCCTGCATGACGCCGAGATCGGTGACGTGCGCGAAGCAGTGCGACTGATCCTCTCGCTGCAACCCCGCCCGGGTGACAACCTGCTGCCGGAACGTAACGCCGTGGTGGTACCGGACGTGGTCGCCTGGCACGCCGACGGCCAGTGGAAAGTGGCCCTGAATCCGGCGACCAGCCGCCGCGTATCGATCAACACGCAGTACGAACAGGCGCTGGCCGACAGCAACGAGGCTGCACCGGCGCTGCGCGAGATGCTGCAGGAAGCGCGCTGGTTCAGCCGTGGCCTGTCGATGCGCTATGACACCCTGCTGCGTACCGCGCGGGTGATCGTCGAGCGCCAGGCTGCGTTCCTGGTCCGGGGCGAGGAAGCGATGGCGCCGCTGACCCTGAAGGAAGTGGCCGAGGAGATCGGCATGCACGAGTCCACCGTCTCGCGCATCACCACCGGCAAGTACCTGCAGACCCCGCGTGGCACCTTCGAGCTGAAGCACTTCTTCGCGGTGCGCCTGGAAGGCGCCAGCGTCTCCGGCCAAGCGGTGAAGGCCATGGTGCGCCGCCTGATCGATGCCGAGCCGGCCGGTCGGCCGCTGGCCGATGAGGCCATCGCCGCCCTGCTTTCGCGCCAGGGGGTGAACATTGCCCGCCGAACCGTCGCAAAATACCGAGAACAACTGGATATCGCCCCGGCCCGCGAACGGCGCCGGCTCAGCGCCAGGCAACCGCAGCTGGCCCGGGTGGGCTGAAAAGGATGTTGGACATGAACACGCTCACGGTCCTGCTGGTCGACGACCACGAAGGTTTCATCAACGCAGCGATGCGCCATTTCCGCAAGATCGACTGGCTGCAGATCGTCGGCAGTGCCGGCAACGGCCTGGAAGCGATCGAGCGCTCGGAGACCCTGCGCCCGCAGGTGGTGCTGATGGACCTGGCGATGCCGGAAATGGGCGGCCTGCAGGCGACACGCCTGATCAAGTCGCAGGATGACGCCCCGTACATCGTCATCGCCAGCCACTTCGATGACGCCGAGCACCGCGAGCATGCACTGCGCGCCGGCGCCGACAATTTCGTCAGCAAGCTGTCCTACATCCAGGAAGTGATGCCGATCCTGGAAGGCCTCAGGGAGGATCGATCGTGAGCGAGTCGCGCATCCTGGTGCTGGACAACGACGCCGTGCGTGCCGAACGCACCGTTGCCCTGCTGGAATTCATGGACTTCAATCCGCGCTGGGTTTCCGACGCGGCAGACTTCGACCTGGGGCGGCAGCGCCAGAGCGACTGGATGGCGGTGATCGTCGGCAGCCTCGACGACAGCGCCGCCAGCACCGCCCTCTACGCATGGCTGGGTGGCAGCAGCCTGCCGCCGCCGGTGCTGCTGGCCGATGGCGAGGCCAGTGCCTTCGCCCACCGCCACGGCCTGCATGAAGCCAACATCTGGCCGCTGGAGACGCCGCTGCGCCATGCGCAGATGGAAGCCCTGCTGCGCCGTGCCAGCCTCAAGCGCCTGGATGCCGAGCACCAGGCGGGCGCGGTGCAGGAGCAGGGACCCACCGGCAATGGTGCCGCTGTGAGCGCGCTGCGCACGATGATCGACCAGGTCGCGGCATTCGACACCACCGTACTGGTGCTGGGCGAGTCGGGCACCGGCAAGGAAGTGGTCTCGCGCGCCATCCACCAGCGCTCGCCGCGCCGTGACGGACCGTTCGTGGCGATCAACTGTGGCGCCATTCCAGCCGACCTGCTCGAGAGCGAACTGTTCGGCCACGAGAAGGGTGCCTTTACCGGCGCGCTGACCGCGCGCAAGGGCCGCTTCGAAATGGCGGAGGGCGGCACCCTGCTGCTGGATGAGATCGGCGACATGAGCCTGCCGATGCAGGTCAAGCTGCTGCGCGTGCTGCAGGAGCGCAGCTTCGAGCGTGTCGGCGGCAACCAGACCATCCGCTGCAACGTGCGGGTGATCGCAGCGACCCACCGCGATCTGGAGAGCCGGATCGCCGACGGCAAGTTCCGCGAAGACCTGTTCTACCGCCTCAATGTGTTCCCGATCGACGTGCCGGCCCTGCGCGAACGGCGCGAGGATCTGCCGGCACTGGTGGAAACCATTGCCGCGCAGCTGGCGCGCACCGGCCGCGGCGAAGTCCGTTTCACTGCCGAAGCCCTGCAGGCGCTGGCGGGCTACGAATGGCCAGGCAACGTACGCGAGCTGACCAATCTGGTCGAACGCCTGGCGGTGCTGCATCCGGGTGGTTCGGTCCGCGTGCAGGACCTTCCCGCGCGCTACCGGGGCGACGCCCTGCTGGCCCCCGTCAGCACCCCGGCAGCGGTACCGGCAGCACCCAGCGAAGAGCGATTGGACCTGCGCAGCTTCTCCTTCCACACCCCCGGCAGCGGCGGCCAGCCGTCGCTGGAGCACGGCATCGCGGTCAACCGCGCTGCGGCTGCCACGGCCCTGCCCGACGACGGCCTGGACCTGCGCAACCACATGGCCAGCATCGAGCTGGGCCTGATCAATGAAGCGCTGGAGCGGACGCAGGGGGTGGTCGCCCACGCCGCGCAGCTGCTGGGCCTGCGCCGCACCACTTTGGTGGAAAAACTGCGCAAGTACGGCATCGAACGCGAGCAGGCCGAACTGGCCAGCTGAGCGTGATCGCCAGCATGAAGGGGGCACGGACGCCTGGGCTTGCCCGGGCGTTTGTGTATCCGGCGGCCGCCGGCAAGGCCAAAAAACCGACGCCGGTTCACTGACACCGGCAGATGACGACAGCGTATCGGCACGCCAGCTCGCCCTTCCTCCGCCGAACGCAAACTTCCGTCACGTTTCTGAACCACTCAGGCGTTCCGGCACGGCACTTGCAGTGATCCCTGCAGATTCCCCATCCCTGTTCCTGGAACCGTTGCAGATGTCCCACTCCGTCACTTCGATCCTTTCGCAGATCCGCACCTACCAGTCCCAGATGGGACAGCCGGTGCTCAATCCGCTGGCTGAAGCGCCGCGCAGCAATGCCCTTCCTGGTGCGGTGCTGGATGCGCCGCAGGTGCAGCCGGCCAGCTTCACCGAGACCCTGCGCGGTGCGATTGCCGGCGTCAACAATGCGCAGCAGACGTCCGGCGCGCTGGCCAAGGCGTTCGAGATGGGCGAACCCGGCGCCGACCTGGCCAAGGTGATGGTCGCCTCGCAGCAATCCCAGATCGCCTTCCGCGCCACCGTGGAAGTCCGCAACCGTCTCGTCCAGGCCTACCAGGACGTGATGAACATGCCGCTGTAAGGAACTTGACGCATGGCACTGACGCTTTCCAAGGACAGCCTGAACGCCGAGAAGGCGGGGCAATGGTTCGACCGCCTGCAGAGCCTGCAGATCACCCGTCGGCTGGGGCTGATGGCGATGATCGCAGTGGCGGTGGCGGCGGGCCTGTTCGTGTTCTTCTGGTCGCAGAAGCCCGGCATGGTTCCGCTGTATACCGGCCTGGACCAGAAGGCCACCGCTGAAGCGACCGACCTGCTGCGTGCAGCGCAGATCCCGTTTGCCCTGGACCCGGCAACCGGTGGCATCACCGTGCCGGAGAAGAACCTGCATGACGCCCGCCTGAAGCTGGCCGGCTCCGGCCTGACCGACAGCGGCAAGCTGGGTTTCGAGCTGATGGAGCGCGACCCGGGCTTTGGTGTCAGCCAGTTCGTGGAAAGCGCGCGCTACCAGCACGCGCTGGAGACCGAACTGTCGCGCACCATCAACACGCTGCGACCGGTGCGTGATTCACGCGTACACCTGGCCATCCCCAAGCCCAGCGCCTTCACCCGCCAGCGCGACGTCGCCAGTGCTTCGGTAACCCTGGAACTGCGCGGTGGCCAGCAGCTGGAACGCAGCCAGGTGGATGCGATCGTGCACATGGTCGCCGCCAGCATTCCGGACCTGTCGCCGGAACGGGTGACCGTAGTCGACCAGAGCGGGCGCATGCTCAGCATCAGCGACCCGAACAGCGAGGCGGCGGTCAACGCCGCCCAGTTCGAGCAGGTCCGCCGGCAGGAGACCTCCTTCAACCAGCGCATCCGCGAGCTGCTGGAACCGATGACCGGCCCGGGCCGCGTCAATCCGGAAGTCAGCGTGGACATGGACTTCTCGGTCACCGAGGAAGCGCGTGAGCTGTACAACGGCGAGCCGGCCAAGTTGCGCAGCGAACAGATGAGCGAGAACACCACCAGCACGCCCGGACCGCAGGGCGTGCCTGGCGCAACCAGCAACACGCCGCCGGGCCAGGCTGCGCCGCCGCAGACCGCGCAAACGCCGAGCGAAAGCAGCAAGAACGCCACGCGCAACTACGAGCTGGACCGCACGCTGCAGCACACCCGCCAGCCGGCCGGCCGCATCAAGCGCGTGTCGGTGGCGGTGCTGGTGGACAACGTGCCGCGCCCCGGCGCCAATGGCGCACTTACCCCGCAGCCGCTGTCGGCCGCCGAACTGACCCGCGTCGAGGCGCTGGTCAAGCAGGCCGTCGGCTTCAGCGCCGAACGCGGCGATACGGTCTCGGTGATGAATGCCCCATTCGTGCGCGAGACCACACCGGTGGAAGGCCCGGCCTGGTGGGAACTGCCGTGGGTGCACGATGCCGGCCGCATGCTGCTGGGGGCCGTGGTGGTGCTGGCGCTGCTGTTCGGCGTACTGCGTCCGGCGCTGCGTGCCATCACCGGCCAGGCGAAGAAGCACGACCCGCTGGCACTGGAACCGCATACCGCTGACGTGCAGCTGGTCGATGACGATGGCAGCCCGCTGCCGGCCCTGGGTGCCGAACGCGCTGGCCTGGGTGGACCGGAGGCACTGGCCCTGCCGGTGGACTCCTACGAGGAACGACTGCGGATGGCCCGTGAAGCCGTGAAGACCGACTCCAAGCGCGTGGCCCAGGTGGTCAAGGGTTGGGTGGCCAATGACTGAGGTACCGTTGACCGGAGTGCAGCGCGCCGCCGTGCTGCTGCTGTCGCTGGGTGAACTGGACGCGGCCGAAGTGCTGCGTCACATGGAACCCAAGGAAGTCCAGAAGATCGGCATCGCGATGGCCACCATGTCCGACATCACCCGCGAACAGGTGGAACGGGTGATGGACCAGTTCGGCCAGGAGCTGGGCTCCAAGACCTCGCTGGGCGTGGGGTCGGACGACTACATCCGCAACATGCTGGTGCAGGCACTGGGCAGCGAAAAGGCCGGCAACCTGATAGATCGCATCCTGCTGGGCCGCAACACCACCGGCCTGGATGCGCTGAAGTGGATGGATCCGCGTGCGGTCGCCGACCTGGTCCGCAACGAGCACCCGCAGATCATCGCCATCGTCATGGCCCACCTGGAAACCGACCAGGCCGCCGATGCGCTGAAACTGCTGCCCGACCGCACCCGCGTGGACGTGCTGCTGCGCATCGCCACCCTCGATGGCATTCCGCCGAACGCACTCAATGAACTCAACGAGATCATGGAGCGCCAGTTCGCCGGCAACCAGAACCTGAAGTCATCCAACATCGGCGGCGTGCAGTGCGCGGCCAACATCCTCAACTTCATGGACAGCGGCCAGGACCAGGCGATCCTGGGCGAGATCGCACGCATCGACGCGCCGTTGAGTGGCCGCATCCAGGACCTGATGTTCGTGTTCGACGACCTGGTGGATCTGGACGACCGAGAGATGCAGCTGGTGCTGCGCGAAGTCAGCGGCGAGCGGCTGGGACTGGCCCTGCGCGGCGCCGACATCAAGGTCCGCGACAAGATCACCCGCAACATGTCCCAGCGTGCCGCCGAGATCCTGCTGGAGGACATGGAGGCCCGTGGGCCGGTGCGTCTGTCCGACGTGGAAGGCGCGCAGCGCGAGATCCTGGCCATCGTCAAGCGCATGGCCGATGAAGGCACCATCACCATCGGCGGCAGCGCGGAGGCCATGCTGTGAGCACCGTCGTGCGCTGGCTCGCCCCTGACCTGCTGGCCCAGCCGGAACCCGTGCTGGAACAGGAGGACGCGTCCGGGCATGCCGGGCCGGACCCGGAGCACGAGCCGGAACCGCCGCTGCAGTTGCCGACCCTGGAAGAGATACAGGCCATCCAGGACAGTGCCGAGAAGGAAGGCTTCCAGCACGGCCATGCGGAGGGCTATGGCCAGGGCCAGGCCGAGGTGCGCCGGCTTGCCGCGCAGATCGAGGGCATCCTGGACAACTTCAGCCGCCCGCTGGTCCGCCTGGAGAACGAGGTGGTCGGTGCGCTGGGAGAGCTGGCGGTCCGCATCGCCGGTGCCCTGGTCGGTCGCGCCTACGAGGCCGAACCGGCGCTGCTGGCACAGCTGGTCGGCGAAGCCATCGATGCGGTCGGCGGCAGCACGCGCGAAGTGGAAGTGCGCCTGCACCCGGACGACATCGCTGCCCTCGCCCCCTTGCTCACCCTGCCACCGCAGCAGCGGCTGGTTGCCGACACCAGCCTCAGCCGCGGCGACCTGCGCGTGCATGCCGAGGCCGTGCGCATCGACGGCACTCTCGAAGCCCGCCTGCGTGGCGCGCTGGACGCAGTGATCCGCCAGACCGGAGCGAACGCATGACGGCCGAAACGCCACTGCCGCCACCTGCGGCAGACTGGGCCCTGGCCCGCAATCTGCGCTTGGCCCGTCGCCTGGACGGGCTGCGCGTGGACACCGCACACGGCCGTGGCCTGATCCGCGAAGGCGTGCTGCGCCGCGCGGTCGGGCTGACCCTGGAAGCGGTCGGCTGCGAAGCACCGCTGGGGGCCAGCTGCAAGGTCGAAGTGGTCGACGGTGGCTGGGTGGATGCCGAAGTGGTCGGCTTCGCCGGTGAGCGCACCTACCTGATGCCCAGCGCCGAACTGCATGGCCTGTTGCCCAACGCGCGGGTCGTGCCGTCGGCACGGCGCGGCGGCGTGGAAGTGGGCGAAGGCCTGCTCGGCCGGGTGATCGACAGCGATGGCGTGCCGCTGGACGGCAAGGGCCCGATCCGTGCCGAAGGCCACGTCGGCATGGCCGGTGTGTCGATCAATCCACTCGCGCGCGAGCCGATCACCCAGCCACTGGATGTGGGCGTGCGCGCCATCAACGCACTGCTGCCGATCGGCCGTGGCCAGCGTGTCGGCCTGTTCGCCGGCTCCGGCGTCGGCAAATCGACACTGCTGGGCATGATGACCCGCTACACCGCTGCCGACGTCATCGTGGTCGGGCTGATCGGCGAACGCGGCCGCGAAGTGCGCGATTTCGTCGAAACCACGCTGGGCGAGGAAGGCCTGCGCCGCGCGGTGGTGGTCGCCAGCCCGGCCGACCGGCCACCGCTGGCGCGCCTGCATGGCGCCTACCGTGCAACCGCCATTGCCGAATGGTTCCGCGACCAGGGCCTGAACGTCCTGCTGCTGATGGACTCGCTGACCCGCTTCGCGCAGGCACAGCGCGAGATCGGCTTGTCCGTGGGCGAACCGCCGACCACGCGCGGCTACCCGCCGTCGGTGTTCGCCAAGCTGCCCGCGCTGGTCGAGCGCGCCGGCAACGGCGCCAAGGGGCGCGGCTCCATCACCGCGTTCTACACCGTACTGACCGAAGGCGACGATCCGCAGGATCCGATCGCAGACGCCGCACGCGCGATCCTCGACGGCCACATCCTGCTGTCGCGCCGGGTCGCGGACAGCGGCCTGTACCCGGCCATCGACGTGGAATCGTCCGTCAGCCGCGTGGTCACGGAAATCGCCGACGAACCGTGGCGCCTGCGCATCCGCAAGCTCAAGCGCCTGGTGTCGGCCTACTCGGCCAACCGCGACCTGATCGCCATCGGCGCCTACCAGCGCGGCAACGACGCAGCCACCGACGAAGCACTGGAACGCTGGCCGGAAATCATGGAATTCCTGGGACAGGACGTGGCCAAGGCCGCGGATCTCCCGCACAGCCAGGCGGCGCTGCAGCGCCTGGTGGAAAACGGGGTGTAAGCGATGAACCAGTCCAAGCGTATCGACCCTCTGCTGAGGCGGGCACAGGAACATGAAGATGCGGTCGCCCGCGACCTGGCCGAGCGCCAGCGCCTTCTCGACACTCACCTGTCGCGTCTGGACGAACTGCGACGTTATGCCGAGGAGTACGCCAACGCACAGATGGCCGCGACCAGTCCCGCCCAGCTGTTGAACCGGCGTGCGTTCCTTGACCGCCTCGACAGTGCGGTGGAGCAACAGCAGCGCACCGTCGACGGCAACCGCGAGAAGGTCGAAGCCGAACGCGCGCGCCTGATCTTGGCCAGCCGCGACAAGGCGGTGCTGGAGCAGCTGGCCGCCAGCTATCGCGCACAGGAAAAGGTGGTGACAGACCGCCGTGACCAGCGCGAGATGGATGACATCGGCGCGCGCCGCTCCCGCCTGGCGCAGGCCGAGGACCAGGACGGCGCAGACACCGGAGTCCGTTCGTGACGCCCGCCGCGCTTTCCGGCAGCAGCACGACGGCCACTCCGCCCGGCGTGGGCAGCAGCCCGTCGCGCACGGCACGCAGCGAAGGCGGCAAGGACTTCGGTCAGCTGCTGCAGGGCGGTGCGCCCGTCCCGCCCGCGGACAGCCCCGCGCCGACCGGCGTTGCGGCCACCGGCAGCGATGACGCCGCCAGCGTGCGGCCCCCCGCCAGCGAGCAGGCTACGGGCGAGGCCGCTGCGCCACCGGCCGGCAAGGCTGCGACCGACCAGGACGCGACGACGGAAACCGACGAAGCGCCCTGGCCTCCATTTGGACTGGCCGGGCTGGTGCTGGCCACCCCACTGCCCGCCGACCCTGCGGCCAGCGTCCCACCGTCCGCAACGGGCACAGCGCCTCCGGCCCTGGCGGCGACCACCGCCCCCCCATCGCCGGTTGCCGCGTCGCCTGCCGCCGTGGTGCAGTCACCCGCCCCGGGCGTCGATGGCGAAGACGGCGCACTGCCCCTGCCCGCTCTGCCGATGGGCGACGCCGCGCTGGAGCGCAGCGCTGACACCGACAGCGCGTTGCAGGGTGATCGTGCCCCGCCTGCGCCCCTGCAGGCGCCCCTGCCCGCCGCACTGCAGGATCTTAAGGCGGCGCTGTCCAGCAACGCGGTCTTCAACGGTGAACCGACGCCGAAGCCGGTGCTTGGCGACGACGGTTTCGACCAGGCCATCGGCGCCCGCCTGGGCTGGCTGGCCGACCAGAAGATCGGTCACGCCCACATCCGACTGAGCCCGGACGATCTGGGGCCGGTGGACGTACGCCTGCAGCTCAACGGTGACAAGGTCCACGCCAGTTTCAGCAGCCCGCACGTGGATGTCCGCCAGGCGCTGGAAAGCAGCCTGCCACGCCTGCGAGAACTGCTGGGCGAACAAGGCTTCCAGCTGGCCCACGCCGATGTCGGCCATCAGCCGGGCGGCGGTGGCGCACCTGCCGGCCAGGCCGGGCAGGAGGCAGGTCGGGGTGACGGAGAACCGACGCGGGGTGATGCCAGCCTGCCGGCCACCCCGTTGATCCGCCAGCGTGGCCTGCTGGACGCATACGCCTGACGTGCGCGACCGACGCAGGCCCTGCCGACGGATTTCCGTCGCACCCTGTTCCCGGTGCATCGGCACACCCCTTGCATATCCCGGTGAAGCAACCCTCAGGAGCTTCACCTCGTGGCCGCAGCCGCTGACAAAACCAAGAAGAACGTCGAAAAGGACAAGGCCCGCACGCCGCGCAGTCCGATCCTGATCACCGCGCTGGTGGCCGTACTGGCTGCCGCTGCCGCCGGTGGCGGCGTGTGGTTCTTCACCCAGTCCACGCAGGAAGAAGAGACCAGCCAGGCGCCGAAGAAGAAGAACGCCACGCCGGCACCGGCGCAGTACTTCGCGCTGGAGCCCGCGTTCGTGGTCAACCTCAATGGTCCCATCGACGGCCCGCGCTACCTGCAGCTGGAAGTGCAGCTGATGACCCGTGATCCGGCCGCGCTGGAGGCGATCAAGACCCACGCCCCGGCCCTGCGTGCACGACTGCTGATGCTGTTCTCGCAGGTCGAGCCGGCACAGATCGCCGATATCGCCGGCAAGAAGAAGCTGCAGGCCGATTCGCTGGCCGAGGTGCAGAAGGTGCTCAAGGCCGAGACCGGCAGCAATGGTGCCGACGATCTGCTGTTCACCAGCTTCGTGACCCAGTAAGGGCCCACCGATGAATGATCTGCTGTCCCAGGACGAGATCGATGCCCTGCTCCACGGCGTGGACAGCGGCGCGGTCGAGACCGACCCGGAGCCGCCCTCCGGCGAAGCCCGTTCATACGACTTCGCCAGCCAGGACCGCATCATCCGCGGCCGCATGCCGACGCTGGAAATGGTCCACGAGCGCTTTGCACGCCTGTGGCGCATCGGCCTGTTCAACCTGATCCGGCGCTCGGCCGAACTGTCGGTGCGCGGCATCGAGCTGATCAAGTTCAACGACTACATGCATTCGCTGTATGTGCCGACCAACCTGAACCTGATCCGTTTCAAGCCACTGCGCGGCACCGGCCTGATCGTGTTCGAGCCGACCCTGGTGTTCGCCATCGTCGACAACTTCTTCGGCGGCGACGGGCGCTACCCCACCCGGATCGAAGGCCGCGAGTTCACCGCCACCGAGATGCGCGTGATCCATCTGCTGCTGAAGCAGACCTTCGCCGACCTGCGCGAAGCGTGGGCACCGGTGATGGACGTGGAATTCGAGTACATCAACTCGGAGATCAACCCGCACTTCGCCAACATCGTGACCCCGCGCGAATACGTGGTGGTGTGCCGCCTGCATGTCGAGCTCGACGGCGGTGGCGGCGACATCCACGTCACCCTGCCGTACTCGATGCTCGAACCGATCCGGGAGCTGCTCGATGCCGGCATCCAGAGCGATCGCAACGACCGCGACGAAAGCTGGGGCCAGACCCTGCGCGAGCAGCTCAACATCGCCGAAGTGACCCTGTCCAGCGTGCTGGCCAGCAAGCGCATGACCCTGCGTGACCTGACCCGGTTGAAGGTCGGCGACATCCTGCCGATCGAGCTGAGCCCGCAGGTGCCGCTGTGCGTGGAGAACATCCCGGTGTTCACCGGCGAATTCGGCATCGCCAACGGCATGAATGCCGTGAAGATCACTGCTACCCATCCGCCGGGCACCCGCCCGCGCGTACCCGTCATCCAGGAAGACCCGCAATGAACGATACCGACGCCCTCGAACCGACTCCGGCCCAGTTCGGCACCCTGCACGCCGACGAGGCCTCCGGGGTCGATCTGAATCTGGACGTGATCCTCGACGTGCCGGTGACCCTGTCGCTGGAGGTCGGCCGCGCCCGCCTGCCGATCCGCAACCTGCTGCAGCTCAACCAGGGTTCGGTGGTGGAGCTGGAGCGTGGCGCCGGCGAATCGCTTGACGTGTTCGTCAACGGCACCCTGATCGCGCATGGCGAGGTCGTGGTGATCAATGACCGCTTCGGCGTGCGCCTGACCGATGTGGTCAGCCCGAGCGAACGCATCCGGAGACTGCGTTGAGCCTGCTGGCGTCCACCCTGCTGGGCGTCGGCAAGGCCGCCGCCCCGGTCGGCCAGCACGCGGCCTCGGCACCGGGCCTGTTCGGCGCGGTGCTGGCGCTGCTGGCCGTGCTGGCCCTGGTGGTCGGCCTGGGCTGGCTGCTCAAGCGCCTGCCCGGCAGCGGCTTCCGCCCGGCCGACGGCATGAAGCTGGTGGCCAGCCTCAGCGTCGGCGCCAAGGAACGCGTCGTGGTGGTGGAGGTCAACGGCCAACAACTGCTGCTGGGCGTCACCGCCGGCAGCATCAACGCCCTGCACACCCTTTCCGAACCGCTGCCGCCGCCCGCGCCGGTGCGCGTGCCGGACCTGAAGAACCTGCCGAATTTCGCCCAGCTGCTGCAGCAGCGGCTGCGCAAGGACCCCTGACATGCGTGTCATCCGTACCCGTCCAGCTACCCTGATCGCGTGGCTGCTGCTGATTGCCCTGTGCCTGCTGCCCGCGCTCGCCTTTGCCGCGCCGGGCGCTGCTCCGACCACGCCACTGCCGGATGTCAACGTGGGCAGGATCGGTGGCCAGCCGGTCAGCCTGCCGCTGCAGACACTGCTGCTGATGACGGCGATCACTCTGATCCCGTCGATGCTGCTGGTGCTGACCTCGTTCACCCGCATCATCATCGTGCTGGGCCTGCTGCGGCAGGCACTGGGCACCGGCCAGACCCCGTCCAACCAGGTGCTGCTGGGCCTGGCCCTGTTCCTCACCGCGATGGTGATGATGCCGACCTGGGACAAGGCGTGGAGCAGCGGAATGGCGCCCTACCTCAACGGCCAGATCGACTTCCAGACCGCGTGGACACTGACCACCCAGCCGCTGCGCGGCTTCATGCTGGCGCAGATCCGCGAGACCGACCTGATGACCTTCGCCGGCATCGCCGGGCACGGCACCTACGCCAGCCCGGATGCGATCCCGTTCCCGGTCCTGGTCGCCTCGTTCGTGACCAGCGAACTGAAGACCGCCTTCGAGATCGGTTTCCTGATCTTCATCCCGTTCGTGATCATCGATCTGGTCGTGGCCAGCGTGCTGATGTCGATGGGCATGATGATGCTGTCGCCGATGCTGGTCTCGGCACCATTCAAGATCCTGCTGTTCGTGCTCGTCGACGGCTGGGTGCTGACGGTGGGAACGCTGGCGGCCAGCTTCAATCCGGCGTGACCCGGACCGGCGTGATTGCAGGGGCCGCCAGCCATTGCCGGCGGCCGCATTGACCACCGCCGGGCAGGACCCGGCGCTACCGATGGAAAGACGATGTCTCCCGAACTTGCCCTGACCGAACTGCGTGGCGGCCTGATTGCCGTACTGTGGGTGGCTGGCCCGCTGCTGCTGACCGTACTGGTGGTAGGTGTGGTGGTCGGTGTCGTGCAGGCCGCGACCCAGCTCAATGAGCCCACCATCGCCTTCGTCGCCAAGGCGGCAGCGTTGACCGCCGTGCTGTTCGCCCTGGGCAGCCTGCTGATCGGCCATCTGGTCGAATACACCACGCTGCTGTTCCAGCGCATTCCGCACCTGATCGGCTAGGACGCGCACCGCGATGGATGCCGCCACCCAGATGGTTGCCGACGGCCTGCAGGCCTTCGGCATGATCGGCACCGTGCTGTGGACGATGCTGCGCATCGGCGCGGTAGCCATGGCCATGCCCATGGTCGGCACCCGTGCGGTGCCGGCGCGGATCCGCGTGGTACTGGCCGGTACCCTCGCCATCGCGCTCGCCCCGCTGCTGCCGCCCGTGCCGGAGTGGACCGGCTTCGATGCGGCCACCGTGCTGACCATCGCCCGTGAGCTGGCCATCGGCGTGGCCATCGGCTTCCTGCTGCGGCTGGTGTTCGAAGCTGGCGCGATGGCCGGCGAACTGGTGGCACAGGGCACCGGCCTGGCGTTCGCGCAGATGAGCGACCCCCTGCGCGGCGGCACCTCCGGCGTGATCGGGCAGTGGTTCTACCTGTTGTTCGGCCTGCTGTTCTTCACCGCGAACGGCCACCTCGCGCTGATCTCGCTGGTCGTGGACAGCTACCGGGCACTGCCGATCGGTGCGCCGCTGCCCGATCCGCACGCGTTCTTCAGCATCGCCCCGACGTTCCTGCTTACCGTGCTGCGCGGTGCGTTGACACTGGCCATTCCGTTGACGGTGGCGATGCTGGCGGTGAACCTGGCGTTCGGCGTGCTCGCCCGTGCGGCACCTGCGCTCAATCCGATCCAGCTCGGCCTGCCGGTGTCGCTGCTGCTGGGCCTGTTCCTGCTGGTCCTGCTGGCCGGCGAAATGGGGCCCCCGGTGCAACGACTGTTCGATGCGGCGTTCCAGGCTGCGGACGCGGTCACACACTGACGCTTCCATCACGCTTTGCTGCTTGCCGTCCCCCCGGGGACGCGCGTTAGAGTGAATACGCGGCAACCGGGGGGATGCCGCACCTGGCGGCCGCTTCTGGCTGCCTGCCACATGCATGCCCCACCGTAGTTTCCGTCGACAGGCAGGTCCGGGAGACTGACGAATGCTGGTAGGCACGTACAACGCATGGCTGGTGGCAGTCTCGCTGTTGGTGGCCGTGATGGCTTCCTACACGGCATTGGCGATGGCCGGACGCACGGTCACGGCACCCGGCAGGGGCGCGACCTGGTGGTGGCGGCTCGGTGGCGGCTTCGCGATGGGCCTGGGCATCTGGTCGATGCACTTCATCGGCATGCTGGCCTTCGACCTGCCCATTCCGCTGGGCTACGACCTGCCGATCACCCTGCTGTCGCTCGCCCTGGCCATCGCCTCGTCGGTGTTCGCGCTCTGGCTGGTCTCGCTGCCCACCCTGCCACATCCCCGCCTGGCAGGGGGCGCCTTGCTGATGGGCACCGGCATCGCCGGCATGCATTACGTCGGCATGGCCGCGATGCGCATGCAACCCGGCATCGACTACCACACGGGCTGGCTGCTGCTGTCGCTGCTGGTTGCGGTCGCTGCATCCTGGACCGCCCTCTACGTCGCCTTCCGCCTGCGCGCGCAGCGCACCCGGGTCGGTGACCGGCTGGCCGCCGCCGGCCTGCTCGGTCTGGCCATCGTGGGCATGCACTACACCGGCATGGCCGCCGCACGCTTTCCACAGGGCAGCATCTGCGGCGCTGCGGTGGGCGATGGCCTGCAGAGCACCTGGCTGGCGATGCTGGTGGTGGTGCTGACCGTCGCGATCCTGGCGGTGGTGCTGGTGGTGTCCTGGCTGGACCAGCGGGTGGAAGCGCAGCTGCTGCGCCTTCGCAACGCGATGCTGAGCACCTCGCTGACGGATGCGCAGGAGGAATTGACCCAGGCCGCGCTGCACGACCCCTTGACCCGCCTTCCGAACCGGCTGCTGCTGCAACGGCGCATCGTGCAGTCACTGGCCGAAGCCGAACAGGGCGGCAGCCGCTTCGCGGTGATGTTCATGGACCTGGATGGCTTCAAGCAGGTCAACGATGCCTATGGCCACCAGGCCGGCGATGCCCTGCTGGTGGCCGTCGCCGAGCGCACCCGCCAGCTGCTGCGGCCGAACGACCTGCTGGCGCGGCTGGGCGGCGACGAGTTCGTGCTGGTGGTGCGCATCGACCATGACGAGGACCTGCCGACCCTGGCCCGGCGCATCCTGCAGGCGGTGGGAAGCGGCCCGCTGCTGCCCGACAACGAACTGCAGGTGACTGCCAGCATCGGCATCGCCATCTGCCCCGACCACGCCGCCAGCGAACGCCAGCTGATGGCCTTCGCCGACGCTGCGATGTACCAGGCCAAGGAATCCGGCCGAAACTCCTTTGTCCTGTTCGCGGATTGGATGAACGACAGCGCCGAACAGCAGTTCCGCCTGCTGGCCGACCTGCGCCGGGCGATCGGCAGCGAACAGCTGTTCCTGCACTACCAGCCGAAGATCCGCGTGGCCACCCAGAAGGTCGCCGGCGCCGAGGCGCTGATCCGCTGGCGTCATCCGGAACAGGGCCTGATTCCACCGGATCGCTTCATCCGCCTGGCCGAGCGCAGCGGCGCGATCAACGAGATCGGCCGCTGGGCGCTGGACCAGGCGTGCCTGCAACTGCGGCACTGGCACGACGCCGGCCACGAGGGCTGGTCGATATCGGTCAACCTGTCGCCGGTCCAGTTCAGCTCGCCGCACCTGCTGCGCGATGTGCGCGACGTGATCGAGCGGCATCGCATCACGCCGCGCAACCTGGTGCTGGAGATCACCGAAAGCACCGTGATGCGCGACACCGACACCAGTTTGCGGCTGCTGCAGGCATTGTCTGTGCTGGGGGTCGGCATCTCCATCGACGATTTCGGCACCGGCTATTCCAGTCTGCTGTACCTCAAGCGCCTGCCGGCCACCGAGATCAAGATCGACCACGCCTTCGTGCGCGATCTCGAACACAGCGCGGAGGACGTGGTGATCGTATCGGCGATCGTGGCGCTGGGCCATGCACTGGACATGGACATTGTTGCCGAGGGCGTGGAAACGGCTGCCCAGCGTGCCTACCTTGAGCGGCTGGGGTGCGATTACCTGCAGGGCTACCTGCTCGGCCGCCCGGTCGATGCGGGCCGTTTCATGCAACTGCACGACCTGCCGCGGCCACGGGTGGAGCTGGCGCAGACCCCGCTCCCACCGGCCCCGCCGGGGTAACGTCGGACTCTCCGCGGCGGGCGGTCACCCACCGTATGATGACCACGCGCCCGCCATTGCAAGGAACACCCCGTGACCTTACGCGCTCTTCTTGCTGGCCTGCTGCTGGCGCTCACCTGCACCCGCGTGGCCGCCAGCGATCTGCGGTGGTCGCTGCCCCGCGATGCGCCGCCAGCACAGGTGGATACGGCACTGCAGGCGCTGGGTACGGAGCTGTTGCAGTCGGCAACGCTGACCGATGCACAGCGCTGCCATGCGCTGCTGGCCACGGGTCGCTACGCCGAGGCACGCGCCATGATCGAGAAGCTGCGCGCGACGCTGGCCGCTGCCGGCGATGGCGCGGCGGCCCAGCGCTGGATGCCGATGCTGCTGGCAAGCACTGGCGCGCGGGATGCGGAAGCGTATTCGCGCGCCTTCCATTCGGCCTTTGCTGGCCTGGATGATGTTGCCGCCGTGCAGGCCGATGCAGCGCTTGCCGTGCCTCCCGCTGCGGTACAGGCGCAGCTGACGCAGGCGCTTGCGGCACAGGCCGATGCCGCCACCGTGCCGCAGTCAGCCGCGCTGGAGCTGGTGCGCCTGCAGGCTGTGTTGCGCGCGCAGACCCTGGCTGCGGCACTCGCCCCTGCACTGCTTGACGCAGAACAGCAACGCCGCTTCGTGATCGACAGCGGATTGCGTATCCCCGTGGCCGAAGGGGTGGTGCTGTCCGCACAGCTGGCACGGCCCCGCAGCGCGTCCGCGCCGCTGCCGACGGCCATGCTGTTCACCATCTACACCGACCCGCCCAAGAACCGTCTGAAGATGCTGCTGGCCGCAGCCCACGGCTACGCCGGCATCGTGGTCGACGCACGCGGAAAAGGTCAGGGTACCGGCACCATCGCCCCCTACGAACACGACGGGGTGGACGCCAATGCCGCGATCGACTGGGTCAGCCGCCAGCCCTGGAGCGACGGTCGGGTCGCCATGTATGGCGGCAGCTATGAAGGATTCACCGCATGGGCGGCAGCGCGCCATCACCATCCGGCACTGAAGACCATCGTGCCCTACGTGGCTGCCATTCCGGGCCAGGGCCTGCCGATGGAGAACAACGTATTCCTCAGCGCCAACTACGGCTGGGCCTTCTACGTGGCCAATGGCCCGATGCTGGATACCGACACCTATGGGCAGCAGGACCGGTGGTCACAGCTGCCCGGCCGCTGGTATGCCTCCGGCCGGCCGTACCGGCAGATCGACCAGATCGACGGCACCCCCAATCGCTGGCTGCAGCGCTGGCTCGCCCACCCGGCCTATGATGGTTACTGGCAGGCCATGGTGCCGTACGCCGAAGACTTCAGGGACATCCGCATTCCGGTGCTGACCATTACCGGCTACTACGACGACGGCCAGATTTCCGCGTTGCAGTACTTCACCGATCACATGCGCTACCGGCCGGACGCCGATCATGTCCTGCTGATCGGGCCGTATGACCACGGCGGTGCGCAGGCCGCCAGCAAGCCGATGCAGCTGCGCGGCTACACGGTGGACCCGGTCGCGCAGTTCGATACGCCTGCGCTGACCTTCCAGTGGCTGGACCACGTACTTCGCGGTGCCCCGCGCCCGGCGCTTCTGGCCGACCAGGTCAACTTCCAGCTGATGGGCAGCAACACCTGGGGGCATGCAGCCACCCTTGATGCCGCTGCGGGCGGCCACCGCACGTACTACCTGTCGGCAGCCGCTGAGGGCGACCATCACCCGTTGCAGGAACAGCGGCCAACGCCGGGAACACTGCGGCAGACGGTGGACCTCGCTGACCGCACGGAGGTCCGGCATGGCTACTATCCGTTCCCGATCGTGGCCGCCGGGGACGAGCCGGACACGGCACTGACCTTCCTCTCCGAGCCCTTCCCAGCACCGATGGACCTGATCGGACGCTTCTCGGGCGATCTGAAGGTCCGCATCAACAAGCGCGACATGGACTTCACGGTCACCCTGTACGAGCTGCTGCCCGATGGGCGCCGGATGCAGCTGTCCTACTACGTCGGCCGGGCCAGCCACGTACGCGACCCGACCACGCGGCAGCTGCTGGTGCCGGGGCGATGGACCGACCTGCCCTTCGATCGCACCCGCATGGTCGCCCGCCGTGTGGGCGCGGGCAGCCGGCTGCTGGTGAAGGTGGACGTGCTCAAGGACGCCATGCACCAGGTGAACCACGGCACCGGACGCGATGTCAGCGACGAGTCAGCCGCCGATGCCGGTGAGCCCCTGCAGGTGGACTGGCACAGCGACAGCACGCTGAGCATCCCGCTGCGGCCGGCCCTGCCCGGCTAGCGTCGGGCGTTGCCCCGGCGGTGAACCACGCGCCGCGGAACAGTTCTTGCAGGCAGCCCGGCATCCCCTGCCGCAGTGCCCGTGATGTCCGAGAACGAATCCGCCGGCGAAAAGACCGAACAACCCACCGAAAAACGCCTGCGCGAGGCCCGGGAACAGGGCAACCTGCCGCGTTCCCGCGAACTGGGGACCGCCGCGGTGTTCGGTGGCGGCGTGCTGGCGGTGATGGCCATGGGCGGCTCGATCGGCCGTGGTGCCACGCAATGGATGAAACAGGCGTTGAGTCCCGAGCAGGGGCTGCGGCAGAACCCGAAGGAACTGTTCGGCCACTTTGGCGACCTGCTGCTGCAGTTCATGCTGGTGATCACCCCGCTGGTGCTGGTCTGCCTGCTGGCCAGCTTCGTCGCCCCGCTGGTGATGGGCGGATTGCGCTGGTCGGCCAAAGCGATGATGCCCGACATCAATCGGCTGAACCCGCTGACCGGCCTCAAACGTCTGTACGGGCCGGAAGCCATCGCTGAATTCACCAAGTCACTGCTGCGCGTGGCGTTCGTGGGCGTCGCCGCCGGACTGGTGGTGTGGAGCGGCTTCGACACCCTGCGCGGGTTGATCCACCACCCACTGGAAACCGCCATCACCGATGGCCTGGGCTTCACCCTGCGACTGCTGCTGGCCACCGCCGGGGCAATGCTGGTGCTGGCGGCGATCGACGCGCCGTACCAGCGCTGGAACTGGATGCGCAAGCTGAAGATGACCCGCGAGGAACTGCGGCGGGAAATGAAGGAAAGCGAAGGCAGCCCGGAGGTGAAGGGCCGCATCCGCCAGCTCCAGCAGCAGATGGCCAACCGCCGGATGATGGAAGCGGTGCCCACCGCGGACGTGGTGGTGGTCAACCCGACCCACTACGCCGTGGCTCTGAAGTACGAGGGCGGCGCCATGAACGCGCCCACCGTGGTGGCGCTGGGCGTGGACGAGACCGCCCTGCGCATCCGTGAAGTCGCCGATGGCAACAAGGTCGCCATCGTCTCCGCCCCGCCTTTGGCACGCGCCTTGTATCGGGAAGGCCAACTCGGAAAGGAAATCCCCGTGAGACTGTATTCGGCCGTGGCCCAGGTCCTGTCCTACGTCTACCAGCTGCGCGCCTGGCGCACCGGCCCGATGCCGGGCGCCCCGCACATCGAGGTGGATGAATTCGGCAAGGGAGGCCGGGCATGAGCGCGCAGGCCTCGTCCGGATTCAACACCCGCCGGCTGCTGGAGATGATCCGCCAAGGCCTCGGCGCACCGCTGATCGTGCTGGCGCTGCTGGCGATGGTGGTGGTGCCGCTGGCGGCGCCCGTGCTCGATGCGCTGTTCACCTTCAACATCGCCATCTCGCTGATGGTGCTGCTGGCGGTGGTGTACGTGAAGCGCCCGCTGGATTTCACCATCTTCCCGATCGTGCTGCTGGTCACCACCATGCTGCGGCTGGCACTGAACGTGGCCTCCACCCGCGTCATCCTGCTCAATGGCCAGAACGGCCACGACGCGGCCGGCAAGGTCATCGCCGCGTTCGGTGAATTCGTGATCGGCGGCAACTATGCGGTCGGCATCGTGGTGTTCGCCATCCTGACCATCATCAACTTCGTGGTCATCACCAAGGGCGCCGGCCGTGTCTCGGAAGTGACCGCGCGCTTCATCCTCGACGCCATGCCCGGCAAGCAGATGGCCATCGATGCCGATCTCAACGCCGGCCTGCTGACGCGCGAAGAAGCCAAGCTGCGCCGCGAGGAGGTCCGCGAGGAAGCCGACTTCTATGGCGCGATGGACGGCGCCAGCAAGTTCATCCGGGGTGATGCGATTGCCGGCATCCTGATCCTGTTCATCAACATGCTCGGTGGCCTCGCCGTGGGCGTGCTGCAGCATGGCATGCCGTTCGGCGATGCCGCTGCGACCTACACCCTGCTGTCCATCGGTGACGGTCTGGTGGCGCAGCTGCCGGCCCTGCTGGTTTCCAGCGCAGTGGCGATGCTGGTCACCCGTGCCTCGCGCTCGCAGGACATGGCACAGGCGATGACCGGCCAGGTGTTCGGCCAGTACCGTGCCCTGGCCATCACGGCCGGCATCATCGGCCTGGTCGGCCTGGTGCCCGGCATGCCCAACGTCGCTTTCCTGACGCTTGCCTCCATTCTCGGCTTCATCGCCTGGAAGCTGTACCGGAAGGGACAGGCCCCGGCCCCGAGCGACGCTGCCGGCAGCGACCCCGGCGCGGTCAGTGCGCTGGGCCGACCGGCGGCGCCGGCCCCCACCGCGGAACTGAGCTGGGACGAACTGCGCCCGGTCGACCCGCTGGGGCTGGAGGTCGGTTACCGGCTGATTCCGCTGGTGGACAGCAATCAGGGCGGCGAACTCATGGCACGCATCAAGGGTGTGCGGCGCAAGCTGACCCAGGACGTGGGATTCCTGATTCCATCCGTGCACATCCGCGACAACCTGGAACTGCCGGCCAACGGCTACCGCGTGCTGGTGCATGGCGTGCCGGTGGCAACCGCCGAGATCCATCCCGACCGCGAACTGGCGCTGGACCCCGGCAGTGCGCTCGGCCCGCTGGACGGCATCGCCGGCAAGGATCCCGCCTTCGGCCTGGACGCTACCTGGATCCAGCCGCACCAGCGCGCCCAGGCCGAAACCATGGGCTACACCGTGGTCGACCCGGCCACCGTGGTCGCCACCCATCTTTCCCACCTGATCCGCGAGCATGCGCCGGAGCTGCTGGGCCACGAAGAGGTGCAGCACCTGCTGGCCAACCTCGCCAAGAGCGCGCCCAAGCTCGTCGAAGATCTGACGCCCAAGGCGCTGCCGTTGTCGGCCGTGGTGCGGGTGCTGCAGAACCTGCTGGTGGAACGCATTCCGATCCGCCAGCTGCGCAAGATCGCCGAAGCACTGGTGGAGCACGCGCCGTCCAGCCAGGACCCGGCCACGCTCACCGCCGCAGTGCGCACCGCGCTCGGCCGCTTCATCGTGCAGGAGATCGCCGGAATGTCGGCGGAGCTGCCGGTGTTCACCCTCAACCCGCAATTGGAACGTGTCTTGCAGGAGTCCACGCAGGGCAACGGCGCCGCGCTGGAACCCGGGCTTGCCGAGCGACTGCATCAGAGTCTGGCCGAATGTGTCAGCAAGCAGGAAGCCCGCAACGAGCCCGCGGTCGTGCTGGTTCCCGGCCCGGTACGTGCCGCGTTGGCACGCCTGGTCCGTCACAGCGTTCCGTCGCTGTCGGTACTGGCGTACAGCGAAGTGCCGGAGGACAAGCGCCTGAAGCTGGTCGGAACGATCAGCTGACGCCGCCCACCGATGCGTCAGAAAACAGACACCACCTTCGAACCACCGCAACAGACAGATGCCAAGGGGAACCCGTTCCGTGCAGACCACCGACCACCCGCGTTCTCCCACCCCCACCCCGCCGTCCCCGTCCCGTGACCACAGCATGAAAATCAAACGATTCGTCGCCGCCGACATGCGCTCGGCCATGAACCTGGTGCGCAAGGAACATGGTCCCGATGCTGTGATCCTGTCCAACCGCCGGATCGAGGAAGGCGTCGAGATCGTCGCCGCAGCCAACTATGACGAGAGCGCGGTGCAACGCGCGCTGGAAGCCTCGCGGCGCGACGTGGCTCCGCCGCCGCCGAAACCGCGCACCGCCGCGGATGCAGTGATCGCCGCAGTCACCCGCCGCCGCTCCGCGACACCGGCCCAGCAGCCGGTGACCGCCACCACATCGGCCGTGGCCGCCCTCGCCCGCGCGGCCGTCGGTGCCACCGGCCGCACCCTGGACAGTGCGGACGAGATCGTGCCCACCCGCGGCAGTTCCGGCTTCGCTGCCACCCTGGCGCGTGCCACCGTCAACGATCCGGCACTGCCGGAGCAGATCTTCGCGCCGTTCGCGAGCGCCGTCGTGGCTCCCGCACCGGCGCCCGCCAACCGCGCCCGTTTCCTGATCGACCCGCCGCAGGACGAGCATCACGAATCCCCCGCGCCGGCAGTGCTGCCGCCGCCGCTGCCGATCACCGCTGCGGCCACTGCGCAGGCCGAGTCCGTGCACCCCGAGCCGCCGTACGCGCAGGACGTTGCCGAGACCACGCCAGCCCCTGCCGCTGCCGCTGAAGCGGAGACCGCGCCGGCCCCGGCGCCGCTCCTTGCCCCGGCGCCGGTACTGACGGTGGTTGCACAGGACGATGCCGAGATCCGCCAGCTGCGCCACGAAGTGGCCGGCATGCGCCAGGTCATCGAGCGCGAGATGAACCGCTTCACCGACGAGCGCCTGCGCGGCTGCCCGGTGCGGGCGACCGCCCTGGACCTGATGGACGAGTACGGATTCGATGCCGGGCTGGCCCGCGATGTGGCCATGCAGATACCGCTGGATACCGAAGCCCACCGGGGCCGCGGGCTGATGCTGGGCCTGATCTCGCGCAGGCTGCCGATCGCGCCGGTCGATCCGCTGGAAGAAGGCGGCGTGATCGCTCTGGTCGGTCCAACCGGGGCCGGCAAGACCACCACCATCGCCAAGCTCGCCTCGCGCTTCGCCGAGAAGCACGCGCCGCGCGATGTGGCCCTGGTCACCACCGACACACTGCGCATCGGTGCCCGCGAGCAGCTGTACGGCTATGGCCGCCAGCTCGGCATCGCGGTGCATGAAGCCAACAGCGGTACCGACCTGGACCAGCTGCTGGAGCGCCTGAAGGACTACAAGCTGGTGCTGATCGATACCGCCGGCCTGGGCCCGCGCGACCGCGCCCTGGCCGCCCAGCTGCAGTGGCTGCGTGCCGCCCGCCAGGTCCGCACCCTGCTGGTGTTGCCGGCCAATACCAGCTTCGGCGACATGGACGAGGTGGTGCGCCGCTTCGGCGCGGCCAACCTGCAGGGCCTGGTGCTTAGCAAGCTGGACGAGACCGGCCGCTTCGGCAACGCCCTGTCGGTCGCGGTGGACCACGCGCTGCCGATCACCTGGGTGACCGATGGCCAGGACGTTCCGGACGACCTGCACCGGGCCAGTGCGGCCAATCTTGTACTTCGCCTTGAAGATTTGCGCCGAGCGGCCGATATGCCCTGCAACCCGGAGTTGAACCATGCCGTCGCGTGAGTACGCCAAGCTGACCAAGACCTTCCCGCTGTCGGCCACCCGCAGCGAGCCGCTCGGCCCTGTGCGCACCATCGCCGTGACCGGCGGCAAGGGCGGCGTCGGCAAGACCAACGTCTCGGCCAACCTGGCCGTGGCGCTGGCCGGCATGGGCAAGCGCACGCTGCTGCTCGACGCCGACCTGGGCCTGGCCAACATCGACGTGATCCTGGGCCTGAATCCCACCCACACCCTGGCGGATCTGGTCGCCGGCCGCTGCTCGCTGGAAGACGTGATCGTCGAAGGTCCGAACGGCGTGCTGGTGGTGCCGGCCGCGTCCGGTCGGCGGCACATGGCCGAGCTGGCCCCGGCCGAGCACATCGGCCTGGTGAACGTGTTCTCCGAACTGGAACGCGAGCTGGACATCATGGTGGTGGACACCGCCGCCGGAATCACCGACGGCGTGCTGACCTTCTGCCAGGCCGCACAGGACACGGTTGTCGTGGTCTGCGACGAACCGGCCTCGATCACAGACGCCTACGCACTGATCAAGGTGCTGTCGCGCGAGCGCGGCGTGGACCGCATCCAGGTGGTGGCCAACATGGTGCGCGACCCCAACGAGGGCCGCGTGCTGTATGAAAAGCTGACCCGGGTCTGCGAGAAGTTCCTTGCCGATGTCTCGCTGAACTACCTGGGCTGCGTGCCGCAGGATGACTGGCTGCGCCTGTCGGTGCAGCGCCAGCAGCCGGTGGTGAAGGCCTATCCATCCAGCCCGGCGGCGCTGGCGATCACCGAGATCGCCCGTCGCACCGCCCGCTGGCAGGCCCCCACCGAGCCACGCGGTGGCGTTGAATTCTTCCTCGAGCGCATCCTCAAGCAACGCGGGGTGGCAGCATGAAAGGCGCGGCCCAGTACAGGGAAGTCCAGCGCTCGGCGGCGACCGAGGTCATCGCCCAGCACTCGGACCTGGTGCGGCGCATCGCCCATCACCTGGCCGCACGCCTGCCGGCCAGCGTCGAAGTGGACGACCTGATCCAGGCCGGCATGATGGGCCTGATCGAAGCCTCGCGCAGCTACGACGCCGACCAGGGTGCCTCGTTCGAGACCTATGCCTCGATCCGCATCCGCGGCTCGATGATCGACGAGATCCGCCGTGGCGACTGGGTACCGCGCTCGGTGCATCGGCGCGCCCGCGATGCTGCCGCCACCATCCGCCGCCTGGAGCAGACCACGGGCCGTGCAGCCAGTGCCACCGAGGTGGCGGCGGCCATGGACATGCCACTGCCCGAGTACCTGCGGCTGATGGAGGACGCCTCGCGCGGCCAGGTGCTGAGCCTGGAATCGCGCATCGAAGACCAGGGCGAACTGGACACCGTCGCCCAGGGCGGACCCACACCGCAGCAGGTCCTGGAACGTGGCGAATTCGGCCGCGAACTGGGCAAGGCCATCGGCCATCTGCCCGAACGCGAACAGCTGGTGCTCTCGCTGTACTACGAGCAGGAGCTGAACCTGAAGGAGATCGGCGCGGTGCTCGGCGTGAGCGAATCGCGCGTCTGCCAGATCCACGGCCAGGCCGTGCTGCGCCTGCGCGGCCGGCTGAAGATCTTCGAGGCCGCGGATGCCGGGCTTGAAGAATGAACATGCCCGCGGCGGCCACGGCCAGCGCGGGCGACTGAACAACAAAGGAACTCCGCTTTGAACAAGAACATGCGCATCCTGATCGTCGACGACTTCTCGACCATGCGTCGCATCGTCAAGAATCTGCTGGGCGATCTGGGCTTCACCAACACCGCCGAAGCCGAGGACGGGCATGCCGCACTGTCGATGCTGCAGAGCCAGCCATTCGACTTCGTGGTCACCGACTGGAACATGCCGGTGATGACCGGCATCGAACTGCTCAAGGCGATCCGCGCCGATGCCAAGCTCAAGACCCTGCCGGTCCTGATGGTCACCGCCGAGGCCAAGCGCGAGCAGATCATCGAAGCGGCGCAGAGCGGCGTGAACGGCTACATCATCAAGCCGTTCACCGCGCAGACGCTGGAAGAGAAACTGGGCAAGATCTTCGAACGCCTGGCGGCCAGCGCCTGATGGACGCCACGGTCGACAAGAACGCCCTCGCCCTGCGCCTGCAGGAAGCCCTCGACGCGCTCGAATCCGGCGACGAGAGCGCCTGGCGCCAGCGCATCGATGCCCTGGTGGCCGCACGCACGCAGCCGATGATGAGCGGCCTGTCACGGCTGGCCCGCGAACTGGGCCAGGCCCTGGGCGAACTGCCGACCGTCCCCAGCGAGGCGGGCGAGCTGGACGACGCCTGCGCGCGCCTGGACCATGTGGTGGCGATGACCGAACAGGCCACGCACCGCACCCTGGACCTGGCCGAAGAGTGCCGCAGCCTCACCGAACAGCTGCGCGCCGAAGGCCTGCAGCCGGGGCAGGATGCGCAGCTGGAACGCATCCGCCACAACCTGACCGAGATTGCCCTGACCCAGAGCTATCAGGACCTGACCGGACAGATCATCCGTCGCGTGGTCGGCATCGTCCGCCGCGTGCACGAAGGCTTTGGCGCGCTGGGCCTGCCACCGGAGCAGCATCGCACCGATCCGGCGCTGGCCGGACCGGCACTGAAGGGACTGGACCGCCACGCGGTCTCTCAGAACGACGCCGACGACCTGTTGTCGGACCTGGGACTGTAAGCATGAGCGCGGTATCCGACGACATCACCGCCGATTTCATCATCGAGGCACAGGAAATCCTGGATCGCCTCGGCGAACAGCTGGTGTCGCTGGAACAGGCGCCGCAGGACGCCGACCAGCTCAACGCCGTGTTCCGTGGCTATCACACGCTCAAGGGCGGCGCCGGCTTCCTCGGCATCACCGCCATGGTCGAGCTGTGCCATGCCGCCGAAGAGGCACTGGGCGCCGTCCGCGCTGGCCAGGCGGTGCTGCAGCCGCATCACTTCGATGCCGCACAGCAATCACTGGACTACCTGCAATCGATGCTGGATGCCGTGTCTTCCGGCAACGAACCCGGCTATGCCCCGCCGGACCTGATCGCCCAGTTCGACGTGCACGGCGCTGCTGCGCCGGCCGCCGCCGCTCCCGCAGCGGCCGCGCCCGCTGCCGGTGACCTGATCACCGACGACGAGTTCGAGGCCCTGCTCGATCAGCTGCACGGCAGCAACGCCCCCACCGCGGTGGCGACGCCTACCAAGGCCGACGATGGCCTGATCAGCGAGGATGAGTTCGAAGCCCTGCTGGACCAGCTGCACGGCGGCGCCGCCCCGGGCGCGAAACCCGTGGCTGCTCCGCCTGCGCCTGCACTGCCCGCACCGCGCCCCGCGGCCGCCGCTGCCAAGCCCGCGGCCAACAAGCCGGTGGCCGAGGCGGAGCACACCGTGCGCGTGGATACCAAGCGGCTGGATGCGATCGTCAACCTGATCGGCGAGCTGGTGCTGTCGCGCAACCGTCTCAAGACCCTGCGTGCGCGCCTGCGCGACGAGGAACTGGACCGCGCCGTGTCGACCCTGGACATCGCCACCGCGCGCCTGCAGTCGGCAGTGATGCGCACGCGCATGCAACCGGTCGGCAAGGTGTTCTCGCGCTTCCCCAAGGTCGCCCGCGATGTCGCCCGCTCGCTGAAGAAGGAAGTGGACCTGGAGCTGGTCGGCGCCGAAACCGAGCTTGACCGCAACCTGGTCGAGGCCCTGGCCGACCCGCTGGTGCACCTGGTCCGCAACGCCATCGACCATGGTGTGGAGATGCCCGATCTGCGCGAAGCACAGGGCAAGCCACGCATGGGTCACGTGCGTCTGTCGGCCCAGCAGGAAGGCGACTACGTCAGCATCGAGGTGCAGGACGATGGCGCCGGCATCGATCCGGAAAAACTGCGCGCGAAAGCACGCGAAAAGGGCTTGATCGACCCGGAGGCGGCGGCCCGGCTGAGCAGCGAGGAATGTCTGCACCTGGTGTTCCTGCCCGGCTTCTCCACCAAGCAGCAGGTGACCGACATCTCCGGCCGCGGCGTCGGCATGGATGTGGTGCAGTCGCGCATCCGCGAGCTCAGTGGGCAGATCCAGATCCAGTCGGAACTGGGCCGGGGCAGCCGCTTCCTGATCCGCGTGCCGCTGACCCTGGCGATCCTGCCAACCCTGCTGGTGCAGGCCGGCGAGGACGTCTATGCGCTGCCGCTGGCGCGCGTGATGGAAGTGCTGCATGCACCGCGCACCTCGCTGGGCTGGTTCGATGGCCGGGCGGTGCTGGATCGTCGCTCGCACACCCTGCCGCTGGTCGATCTGCGCCAGTGGCTGGATGTGACGCCCGCCGCCTCGGCGCTGCTCACCATCGTGGTGCTGCAGGCCGGCGAGGCGCGCTTCGGCCTGGTCGTGGACCAGGTCCGTGGGCGCGAGGAAGTGGTCATCAAGCCATTGCCGAAGGCCCTGCGCGGCCTGCGCGGCTACGCCGGTGCGACGCTGATCGGTGATGGCCGGATGGCCCTCATCCTCGACGTGGATGGCCTGCGATGACGCTCGCCGGGGGGGGGGCGGGGGGGGCGCCCCCCGCCCCCCCTCTCCCCCCCCCCCGCGGGGGCGCGGCCCCCCCCCCCGGGGCGAGCGCGCAGCGCGGCGCTTCACTCTTCGGCGAACGCGCCGCGCAGCAGGCCGGCGAAGTTGCGGATCAGCGGCGTCACTCCCTCACGGCGCCATGCCAGCTGCACCTCCGAGTGCGCGCCCGCATCGGCCAACGCGACAAAGCGCGCGCCTTCCACCCGGATGTGGTCGCACGAGGACGGCAGGATCGCCGCACCCAGGCCAGCCGCCGCCAGACTGATCAGCGTGGACGCCTCACCGGCTTCCTGCACGATGCGTGGAGTGAATCCGGCAGCCGCGCACAGCGCGATCATGTGGTCATGGATGCCGGCGCCGGCACTGCGTCGAAAGGCCACGAACGGTTCCTGCGCGAACGCACGCAGCGACAGCGTGCCCTGTTCCGGGAGCCGGCGCAGGGCAGGGTGGTCGGCATGCACGATCAACGCCAGCGGATCGACGAACAGGCTGTGCGCAACCAGTTCCGGCGGCAGCGCGCGCTTGCGGATGATGCCCACGTCCAGTGAACCGTCGAGCAGGGCGTCGATCTGCTGCAGCGTGTTCATCTCGCTCAGCTGCAGCCGCACCTGCGGATACTGCTGGCGGTAGCGGAGGATCGAGCGCGGAATCTGCGGCGACAGCGGTGTGGCCCGGGTCAGCCCGATATGCAGCTCACCCTGCTCGCCGCGCTGTGCGCGCTGCACCTCGTCCACTGCCGTCTCCACCTGCTGCACGATGGCCCGCGCGCGCTCCTGCAGCAGTTCACCGGCAGGCGTCAGCTGCACGCGGCGATGGCTGCGCACGAACAGGCGCGCCCCGATCAGGTCCTCCAGCTGGCGGATCTGCTGGCTGAGCGGCGGCTGCGACATGCCCAGCCGCTCGGCCGCCTGGCCGAAGTGCAGGGTCTCGGCAACGGCAAGGAAATAGCGCAGGTGGCGCAGTTCGATGGACATGCGCCCAGTCTATTCATCGCCAGCCGGAAATGAATCAGAGGTTGGATCTGACCCCGTGCCGACCAACGGTCGGCATCCGCCAACAGCAGCTGGCACTAAACAGCAGAGGGAAACTGTCGAAGGCGGGGGGGGGGGGGGGGGGGGGGCGCGGGCCGCCCCCCCCCCCCCCCCCCCCCCCCCCCCCCCCCCCCCCCCCCCCCCCCCCCCCCCCCCCCCCCCCCCCCCCCCCCCGTCCCACACATAGCCAGCTGTTGCCGTTGCTTCGGCTTGAGGCTTCGGCAGGTGCAGGGCGGCAGCCCTGCAAACCAGAACCCCCTCACCGCTCGGAGTGCCCGCTCTGGTCGTAATCGCGCGGGCTGAACAGTTCCGGCTGGATCAGCTCGATGAACGCTCGTGCCTGCGCCGACAGCGCCTTGCCGCGGCGCACGATCACGCCATAGCTGCGCTCCGGGAACCAGCGCTTCATCGACCGCGCCGCCAGCCGCTCGTGGTCGGTCTCGTTCAGGCACAGCGCCGGCACGATGGAAATACCCATGCCCATCGCCACGTACTGCTTGATTACTTCCCAGCCGCCCACCTCGAGGGCGACGGTGTACGCGATGCGATGGCGCTGGAACACCTGGTCGACCAGACGGTAGGTGATCTGCCGCTTCGGCGGCAGCACCAGCGGATAGCGGGCGATGTCGGCCAGCTCCAGCTCCGCGCCCCGGGCCAGCGGATGGTCATGCGGCGCGATCAGCACCTGCTCGAAACGATAGGCCGGGGCGTAGCTGAGGTCGGCGGGCACGTCGGTCATCGAGCCGATGGCCAGGTCAGCGGCGTCCTCGCGCAGCAGGTCGGTGCCGTCCGCGCTGATCGCGTTGTGCAGGGTCAGGCGCACGTCCGGGTGATGCATGCGGAAGCGCTCGACAATCTTCGGCAGCAGGTACAGGATGGTCGAACTGTTGGCCGCGATGTTCAGTTCGCCCGCATCCAGCCCGCGCACCTTGTCGCGGAAGCGCGCCTCCAGCCCGTCCAGGCTCTCCACCAGCGGTTGCGCCATTTCATACAGCAGCTGGCCCTCGCGGCTGGGCACCAGGCGGCGCCCGCTGCGCTCGAACAGCGGCACGCCCAGCTCCCGCTCCAGCGCCTGCAATTGCAGGCTGATGGCCGGCTGGCTGACGAAAAGCGCCTCAGCCGCCCGTGAGACTGAACCCAGACGCACGGTCTGGCAGAACGCACGCAAGGGCTTCAGGCGGTCGGATTTGTAGGAAAAACGAGGACTTGGCGAGCTGCGCGTGGTCATGGCGTAACGAGTATTAGCACAATTTATGTAAAGCATTGCAAAAACTGTTTTGCCAAATACTGAGCGCCAGCGGCACGGTGGAGACGTTCCCCACTGCTGGAGTCGTCCCATGTCCGCCGTCGCTTCCGCTGTTCCCTCCCCCGCCGCCAAGGCCACGCCCGGCATCGCCCTGGCGACCCGGGTGGCCGGCCAGGACACCCTGCTGCCGGCGCCGCTGCTGGCCCTGCTGGTGTCGCTGCACCGGGCGGTGGAGCCGGGTCGGCAGGCGCGGCTGCAGGCTCGCCGTGAGCGCCAGGCGTTCTTCGACCGCGGCGGCCTGCCGGACTTCCGTGAGGACACCGCCGCGATCCGCAGCGGCGACTGGACCGTCGCACCGCTGCCGGCCGCGCTGCAGGACCGCCGCGTCGAGATCACCGGCCCGACCGATCCGAAGATGGTCATCAACGCGCTGAACTCCGGCGCCAAGGTGTTCATGGCCGACTTCGAGGATTCGACCTCGCCGACCTGGCGCAACCTGCTGGCCGGGCAGCAGTCGCTGGCCGCTGCGGTGCGTGGTGACCTGGAGTACACCGCGGCCAATGGCAAGCACTACACCCTGCGCCCGTACGACGAGCAGGCCGTGCTGATCGTGCGCCCGCGTGGCTGGCATCTGGACGAGAAGCACGTCCGCATCGATGGCCAGTTCCTGGCCGGTGGCCTGTTCGACGCGGCGGTGTTCGCCTTCCACAACGCCCGCACGCTGCAGCGCAAGGATCGTGGCCCGTACTTCTACCTGCCCAAGCTGCAGAGCATGGAAGAGGCGGCCCTGTGGGAGACCGCGCTGTCGCACATCGAAGGCATGCTGGGCCTGCCGCACGGGCAGATCAAGGTGACCGTGCTGATCGAAACGCTGCCGGCGGTGTTCGAGATGGACGAGATCCTGCACGCGCTGCGCGACCGCATCGTCGGCCTGAACTGCGGGCGCTGGGACTACATCTTCTCTTACCTGAAGACCTTCCGCCGCCACGCCGACCGCGTGCTGCCCGAGCGCGGCCAGGTGACCATGACCCAGCCGTTCCTGAAGGCGTATTCGGAACTGCTGATCCAGACGTGCCACCGCCGGGGGGCACATGCGATGGGCGGCATGGCGGCGCAGATTCCGATCAACAACGACGCCGCTGCCAACGAGCAGGCGATGGCGCGTGTGCGTGCCGACAAGCTGCGCGAGGTGAGTGCAGGCCATGACGGCACCTGGGTCGCGCATCCGGCGCTGATTCCGGTGGCGATGGCGATCTTCGACGAGCACATGCCTGCGCCCAACCAGCACCACGTCCTGCGTCAGGACGTGCGCGTGGGCCGCGACGAACTGATCGCGCGTCCGCCGGGCACCATCACCCGCGCCGGCTTCGAGGGCAATGTCGAAGTCTGCGTGCGCTACCTGGCCGCGTGGCTGGACGGCAACGGTTGCGTGCCCATCCATCACCTGATGGAAGACGCGGCCACCGCCGAGATCAGCCGCAGCCAGTTGTGGCAGTGGCTGCATACCCCGGGCCAGCAGCTGGACGACGGCACTGCCATCGACCTGGCACTGCTCGACACCACCCTGGCGCAGTTGCCCGCACGCCTGGGTGATACCACGGCGCTGCCCGGCGGCGCGCGCATCGGCGAAGCCATCGCCCTGCTTGGCGAACTGAGCCGCAACGATGAACTGACCGACTTCCTGACCCTGCCGGCCTACGCGCGCATCGACTGATCCCCGCGCCCGTTTCCACGCCGCTTCCCTTCCCGCTGCACGCACCACTGAACTGGAGATAGACATGAGCACCCTGCCCACTGCCGAACAGATCCAGCACGACTGGGATACCAACCCGCGCTGGGAAGGCATCCAGCGCAACTACAGCGCCGCCGACGTGGTGCGCCTGCGCGGCACTGTCCATATCGAGCATTCGCTGGCCCGGCTGGGCGCGGAGAAGCTGTGGAAGTCGCTGCACGAGCGCGAGTTCGTCAACGCGCTGGGCGCACTGACCGGCAACCAGGCCATGCAGCAGGTCAAGGCCGGCCTGAAGGCCATCTACCTGTCCGGCTGGCAGGTGGCGGCCGATGCCAACCTGGCCGGGCAGATGTATCCGGACCAGTCGCTGTATCCGGCCGATTCGGTGCCGGCGGTGGTCAAGCGCATCAACAACACGCTGCTGCGCGCCGACCAGCTGCATCACGCTGAAGGCAAGGACGACATCGATTTCCTGCAGCCGATCGTGGCTGATGCCGAGGCCGGCTTCGGTGGCGTGCTCAATGCCTTTGAACTGATGAAGGCGATGATCGAAGCCGGCGCCGCGGGCGTGCATTTCGAGGACCAGCTGGCATCGGTGAAGAAGTGCGGCCACATGGGCGGCAAGGTGCTGGTGCCGACCCGCGAGGCCATCGAGAAGCTCAACGCCGCGCGGCTGGCGGCGGATGTGCTGGGTGTGCCGACCCTGCTGGTGGCGCGCACCGACGCTGAAGCGGCCGACCTGTTGACCAGTGACATCGACGGCAACGATAAGCCGTTCACCACCGGCGAGCGCACCGTCGAAGGCTTCTACAAGACCCGCAACGGCCTGGAACAGGCCATCAGCCGCGGCCTGGCCTATGCACCGTATGCCGATCTGGTGTGGTGCGAGACCGGCAAGCCGGACCTGGAGTTCGCGCGCAGGTTCGCCGAAGCCATCCATGCGAAGTTCCCCGGCAAGCTGCTGGCCTACAACTGCTCGCCGAGCTTCAACTGGAAGAAGAACCTGGACGACGCCACCATCGCCAAGTTCCAGAAGGAGCTGGGCAGCTATGGCTACAAGTTCCAGTTCATCACCCTGGCTGGTTTCCACGCGCTGAACTACGGCATGTTCAACCTGGCCCACGGTTACGCGCGCCGGCAGATGAGCGCCTTCGTCGAGTTGCAGGAGGCGGAGTTCGAAGCGGCCGAGCGCGGCTTCACCGCGGTCAAGCACCAGCGCGAGGTCGGCACCGGTTACTTCGACGCGGTCACCCAGGCGATCCAGCAGGGACAGTCCTCCACCACCGCGCTGACCGGTTCGACCGAAGAAGAGCAGTTCCACAGCGAACGCGCGGCCTGATCCAACGGTGGCCGTGCGATCGGCTGCCGACACCGCTCAGGGTGGCCAGGGAAGGGCCAGACAACGCCGGCCGGTCGGGGGACCTGCCGGCGTTGTTGTATCCCCTCGGCCCGGTCCCGCATGGCATCCGCGTCAATCGGGCGCACGCCTCGCCACGCAACTTGGCCCAAACCCTGTGAAGACGGGCATCAGCTTGATCCGGCAGGAATTTTTACGGACAGTCGTGCTCCCAAGGTGCAGCCCCCGGTCTCCACGCACCTACCGGCTGTCGATTCGTAAAAATGAGATAGGGCGCACACTTTAAAGCGGTGCTATGCTCCGCGGCTCACCAGGGGACGCTGGCGGCGGGTGCAGGGAATGACCGGCAGGGGTGCGGCCGAGAACACTGATGCAACGACCGGTATCGCCCATGTGGCGATGGCCGAGATCGTGCATGCGCTGCTGTCCGATGCCGAGGTCGCATTGTTCGCCAGATTCGGCCGGCCGCGCCGGCTCGAAGCCGGGCAGTGGCTGTTCCAGCGCGGCCATCGTGGCGAGCGCATGTATGTGATCCTGGAAGGCCGGATCGAACTGGATTTCGGCGAGGATCTGGTGATCAAGGTCCTCGGCCACCAGGAGTTCTTCGGCGAGCTGGGCCTGCTGGTCGGCGATCACCTGCGCAGTGCCGGTGCACGTGCGCTGGTCGATTGCCAGGTGCTGGAACTGGGGCCGGCCGATTTCCAGCGTCTGGTCGATGCCGATCCAGGGCTGGTGGCCTACTTCCTGCGCCGTACGATCATGCGCGTGCTGACCAACGAGCAGGCCCTGATCAGCCAGCTGCGGCGCCGCAACCACGATCTGGAAACGGCGCTCGACAATCTGTACATCACCACCCACCAGCTCACGCACACCCGTGAGCTGGTGCGTACCGACGAACTGACCGGGCTGCACAACCGCCGCGGGCTGACCCTGTACCTGCAGGAGTGCCGGGCCGATGGGCAGGGCGCACCGCAGGGCCTGCTGCTGATCGATTGTGATCGCTTCAAGCAGATCAACGACCGGCACGGTCACCAGGCCGGCGACCGGGTGCTGCAGAGCATGGGCAACATCCTGCGCTCGATGGCCGGCGAACACGACCTGGCCTGCCGCCTGGGCGGCGATGAGTTCTGCCTCATCCTGCGGCGCGGCACCCACGAAATCGTGCAGCATGCCGCCGAGTTCATCCTCAGCGCGGTGCATGGTCTACTCGAACGCAGCCATGGCACGCCCCATGTGAGCCTGGTGAGCATCGGCGCCAGCCTGCTGGCGCCGGATGCGGACTGGAGCGAGTGGTATGCGCGTGCGGACCGCGCGCTGTACCAGGCCAAGCGCGATGGCGGCAACTGCCTGCGCTGGGTGGACGCGCCGGACGGGCACTAGAGCGGAGACACCGGTGATGAAGGGCGACAAAGGAACGTCGGCGCCACACAACCAGCAGCTGCGCGCGCTGCTGTTCACCGACCTGTGCGATTCGCTGCAGCTGGTTGAGCGGATCGGTGATGTGGCGGCGGCCGAGCTGTTCCAGCAGCATGACCGTCTGGTGCTGGGTCTGCAGCAGCGCTGGAACGGGCAGCTGATCGACCGTTCCGACGGCCTGTTCGTACTGTTCGAGCGCACCATCGATGGCGTCGGTTTTGCCCTGGCCTATCAGACTGCGGTGGAGGCGCTGGGGCGTGAGCGCGGCATCGTGCTGCGCGCGCGTGCGGGCCTGCATGTCGGTGACGTGCTGTTGTGGAACAACAGTGCCGAAGCAATGGCCCATGGCGCCAAGCCGGTGGAGGTGGAGGGCCTGGCCAAGCCGATGGCGGCGCGGCTGATGCAGCTGGCATGGCCGGGCCAGGTGTTGCTGTCGGCCACCGCCGAGCACATGGCACGGCGCGCTACCTCCACGCTGCCCTGGGCCAGCGAGGCGCTGCGCTGGAAGCACCATGGGCGCTGGCGCTTCAAGGGCATCACCGAGCGCCAGGATGTGTTCGAGATCGGCCTGCGTGGCAGTGCGCCGCTGCGTCGACCGCGTTCGGGCGAGAAGGCATGGCGCGATCTACCCTTGTGGCGGCGTCCCGCGGCTGTGGTCACCGAGGCCGCGCTGGCGGTGACGCTGGGCGTGCTGCTGTGGATGCTGCTGCGCCCGGCGCCGGCCATCGCCTTCGCCGAACGGGACTGGGTGATCCTGGCCGCGGTGCAGAACACCACCGCCTATCCGCAGCTGGACAGCAGCCTGGAGCAGGCGCTGTACATCAGCCTGGGTCAGTCACGCTTCGTCAACATCCTCAGCGAGTTGAAGGTGCGCGACACCCTGCAGCTGATGCAGCGCTCGCCACAGGCACGGCTCGACCGAGGCCTGGCCATCGAGGTGGCCCTGCGCGACGGCGCACGCGCGGTGCTGGTACCGAGCGTGCTCGAGCTCAACGGCAAGGTGCGGGTCAGTGTCGAAGTGGTCGATCCGCACAGCGGCCAGACCGTCTATACGCGCTACGCCGATGGTCGAGGCCTGGAATCGATCCTGACCTCCACCGACCACGTGGTGGCAGCGCTGCGCGCCGACCTGGGCGAAGCGTTGCGTGATGTCGGTCGCGATCAGCGACCACTGCCCACCGTGGCGACGGCCAATCTCGATGCCCTGCATGCCTACGCCAAGGGCGTCGATGCCACGGCGGCCGCCCGCTACGACGACGCACTGATGTTCTACGAGCAGGCCACCCGGCTCGATCCCGCATTCGCCTTTGCCTATGTGGGGCAGATGACCATCCAGCACGCCAAGGGCAACCTGGAGCAGGCCGCCGTGCTGTACCGAAAGGCGGTCAGCCAGCGTGCCCACCTGACCGCACGCGACCAGCTGTACCTTGACGCGTGGGCAGCGGATTTCGCAGGTGCACCGCCCATGCGCATCGCCGACAAGTGGCGCCTGCTGACCGAGCTGTACCCGGACGACCCGGCCGGTTGGATGAACTACGCCAAGATCCTGTACACCCAGGGCGACTATGACGGCGCCCTGGCCGCAACGCAGCCGCTGCTGGCCCGCCAGCATTCTCGGCGTGCGCTGGTGCTGGTGTTCGTGGCGCGGGTGCAGCTGGCCCGTGGCGAAGTCGCCGCAGCCGAAGCGGCGCTGCGTGGCGCACGCCTTCATCCGGGCTGGAATGGCGATGGCATGGAGCCGGTGATCGCCGCGCTGGCTGGTGATTTCGAGGCCGCCAATGCCGGCTTTGCGGCGATGCCCGTATCGGGGCCGGGCACGCGCATGCTGCGCGCGGCGGTGCTGGCCATGCAGGAGCGCGCGCACGAGGCAGCCACCGACATGCGGCAGGTGGCTGCCCAGTGCACGACGGTCGGTGGGCTGTGCGACATCTACGCGCTGCAGGCACTGGCCTGGCGCGAACAGGAAGGCGACCACGTGACGGCGCAGGAATACCTGCGTGTGCTGGACCGGGCGCTGGCCGCGGTCGACCGTCGCCATCCTGCGCCAGCGCGCCGCAATGCATTCATCGCCCTGGCGGCGGCCTATCATGCCGCGCGCGCAGGCCACGCCTCGGTGGTGATGCAGCGCAGGGACCCGCTGCAGGCCCTGCCCGAGCGCGACGCGGATCCGCGTCTGCGCGAGCTCTGGAACCTGCTGCGTGCCCGCATGGCCTTCGACCAGGGTGACCTGGACCAGGCGCAGGACCTGCTGGCGCAGCAGCCGTCGGCGAACCTGTTCCAGTGGCGGGTGCTGCAGCTGGATCTGGTGACCGCGCGCGGCGACCAGGCCGCGGTCGCACGGCAGGCGGCGTGGCTGCAGCGCCACGCCGGCCTGGCATTTGCTGAAGACACCGGTGACTACGCTCTGTTGCCACTGAACGCGATGGACGTGCAGCGGCTGGCGGCAGGCCGCGCCGCCGCAGTGATGCCTGACAAGGGCACGGTGGCCGCGCCCTGAGGCCGGTCTATCGATCCAGGCCGGGCAGGCCATCCTCGAACAGGAACGGCACGGTGAACGAGGCACGCGCGTCCAGCAGCTCCCGCAGGCGCGGAGCGGCCTTGGCGAACTCGGCCTTGCTGCCCAGCGTGGCCAGCGGCGTATGGCAGGCGCGCACGCAGTCTTCATCGGCGCCCAGATCGAGCAGTGCCTGGCCCGGATCAGCGGCGAAAGCCTTGCGGAAGTCATCGTCGCTGGACAGGCGTTCCAGCAGCTGCTGGACGACGTGGGTGGGAAGCGGTGAAGAAGACATGGCGTGCAACCGACGGGCTGGGAAAATGGAAGTATCGGCGGCGATCGTGCGAAGTTGATGGCAGGCACGTGCATCGCGCTATGATCGGCGCCCCCGCAGGCCTTTCGATTGCACGCCGATGAGATTCCGCCGTTGCCGGACACTGTTCGTCGAGCCGGTCGAACGCCCGGCCTTTGCATTGGCCGACCTGATGGCCGGCGGCACCGGGGTGACCTTCGAGCAGCGGCTGCAGGTGCGTACCGCCCACCTGCCTTCGGCATGCGAGATCGATGCCGACAGCTGCGCCTGGCTGTTGGCCTGCAGCGCCGAGCATTGGCAGCCGATGCCGGAGGATGCGGCCTGCCGCCGCCGCGTACTGGCGCTGCTGCAGCAGGGACTGCTGGTGAGCGACGATCCGGCCCATGCCGAGGCCTGTGCGGCCGAGCAGCGCGTGCGCGACAGCCACTGGTGGCCGCTGTCGGCGCTGCACTACCAGCAATCCTGCTGGGATGGCGTGGACAGCAGCGCGGACATGCAGCGTCAGCAGCTGGTGACCGCGCGCGACCTGGTCCGCAGCTTCGGCAATCCGCCGCCGGAGGCGCCGCCACGCCAGCCCGGCGCGCTTGCGCTGCCCCGCTGCGATGATGATCCGATGCAGGAACTGCTGCAGGCGCGTGCCACCTGCCGGAATTTCGATGCGACCCGCGCGCTGCCGCTGCCGTTGCTGGCACGGCTGCTGCAGCAGGTGCTGATGGCGCAGGCACAGGTGGAAACCGATCCGGACGTGCGGTTCCTGAAGAAGAACGTGCCCTCGGCCGGCAGCCTGCATCCGCTGGAAGCCTATCTGATGGTGCGCGACGTGCAGGGCCTGGCGCCGGGGCTCTACCATTACCACGCAGTCGCGCATGAACTGGCCCCGCTGCCGGTGCAGCCCGACGATCCCGCAGGGTTCCGCCTGCGCCTGCTGGCGGGCCAGCACTGGTTCGCCGATGCCCACGTGCTGCTGGTACTGGTGTGCCGCTTCGAGCGCACCTTCTGGAAGTACCGCAACCACGCCAAGGCCTACCGTGCGGTCATGCTCGACGCCGGGCACATCTCGCAGGCGTTCTACAGCGCGGCCACCGCACAGGGCCTGGGCGCGTTCGTCACGGCGGCCATCAACGAGGCCGAGGCCGCGCGCGCGCTTGCCCTGCAGCCGATGGCGGAAGGCGCGCTGGCGGTATGCGGCTTCGGCTGGCGCGCGGCAACGATGCAGACCTCGGAGATGGACCCGGCGGGCCGTGTCTGGCCCGCCAGGATCACGCCGTAGCGTGGCTCAGGTCGCTTCGAAGTCGACCAGGACCGCGCCGTCCCCGACCTGGTCGCCGGCCTTCGCCCGGTAACCCTTCACTGTGCCGTCGGCCGGTGCCTGCAGGGTGTGCTCCATCTTCATCGCCTCGAGTACCACCAGCGGCGTGCCGCGCTTGACCTGGGCACCGGCCTCGACCAGCGTGGCCACGATCCTGCCGGGCATCGGCGCCAGCAGGCTGCCTGCATCGGCCACCGCATGCTCCGACTCGCCGACCGGGTCGTGCAGGGTGAAGCGGTGCTGGCCATCGGCGCCGAACAGATACAGCTGGTCACCCTCGCGCAGCAGCTGCAGTGACCAGCGACGGCCGTCCAGCTGCACCGTCAGGTGCTGGCTGTCGAGGCGACCGAGCACCGACTGCGGGGCCGCATCATCACATTGCACACGCCAGCCATCGGCCTGTGCCCACACCTTCAGCACGTGCCGGCGCTCTCCCTGCTGCAGCGGCAGCACGCGGGGCGCGGGCGCACCCAGGCGCCAGCCATCCTGTGCGCGCCAGGGCGAATGGGGGTCGCGCGGGTCGCTGCCGGCGTCGGCCGTGCTGGCAACCGCGGCGACCGCGGCCAACTGCCACAAGGCATCGTCGCTGTCACCGATGGCGCTCAAGGCGGCCTGCTCGCGTTCGATCAGTGCGGTATCCAGCCGGGCGTGCGCGAATGAATCAGTGTGGACCAGCCGGCGCAGGAAACCGGCATTGGTGGTCACGCCCACCACCTGGCAGTCAGCCAGTGCCTGGCTCATGCGCCGCAATGCGCTGTCGCGGTCCACATCCCAGACGATCAGCTTGGCGATCATCGGGTCGTAATACGGCGTGATGGCGTCGCCTTCCTCCACGCCGGTATCCACGCGCACGTTGGCCGAGGCCGCCGGCAGGCGCAGGCGGCGCAGGGTACCGGTGGACGGCAGGAAGCCGCGGTCGGCATCTTCGGCGTACAGCCGTGCTTCGATCGCGTGGCCTTGGATGGCCAGCTGGTCCTGGCGCAGCGGCAGTGGCTGGCCACAGGCCACGCGCAGCTGCCATTCCACCAGGTCGGTACCGGTGACGAACTCGGTGACCGGATGCTCGACCTGCAGGCGGGTGTTCATTTCCATGAAGTAGAAATCACCGTCCGGGCCGGCGATGAACTCCACCGTGCCCGCGCCGACGTAGCCCACGGCGCGTGCAGCGTCGACCGCCGCCTGGCCCATCGCCGCGCGGCGCTCGGCACTCATGCCCGGTGCCGGGGCCTCTTCCAGCACTTTCTGGTGCCGGCGTTGCACCGAGCAGTCACGCTCGAACAGGTAGACCGCATCACCGTGGCTGTCGCCGAACACCTGGATCTCGATATGGCGCGGGCGCTCGACATACTTCTCGACCAGCACGTGGTCGTTGCCGAACGCCGAGGCGGCCTCGCGCTGGCAGCTGGCCAGCGCATCGATGAAGTCCTCGCTGCGTTCGACCTTGCGCATGCCCTTGCCGCCACCGCCGGCGCTGGCCTTGATCAGCACCGGATAGCCGATCGTATCGGCCTGCGCGCGCAGGAAGTCCGGCGCCTGCTGGTCACCGTGATAACCCGGCGTCAGCGGCACGCCGGCTTTGGCCATCAAGGCCTTGGCCGCGCTCTTGTCACCCATCGCGCGGATCGCGCTGGCCGGCGGCCCGATGAAGGTGATGCCGGCGGCGGCACAGGCATCGGCGAAGTCGGCGTTCTCGGACAGGAAGCCGTATCCGGGATGGATCGCCTGCGCGCCGCTCCGGCGTGCGGCGTCGAGCAGGGCCTCGCCGCGCAGATAGCTCTCGCGTGCGGCGGCCGGCCCGATGTGGATGGCCTCGTCGGCCAGGCGCACGTGGCGGGCGTTGCGGTCCGCATCGGAATACACGGCCACGGTGGCGATGCCGAGGCGGCGGCAGGTGGCGATGACGCGGCAGGCGATTTCGCCACGGTTGGCGATCAGGACTTTGGTGAACATGGCGACAGGCTCGGTCATGGCGCGGGTTACATGCGGAACACGCCGAAGCGCGTCTGCTGCGGGGCGGCGTTGAGGCTGGCCGACAGCGCCAGGGCCAACACCCGGCGGGTATCGGCGGGATCGATCACGCCGTCGTCCCACAGGCGCGCGCTGGCGTAGTACGGGTGGCCCTGCTGCTCGAACTGCTCGCGGATCGGCGCCTTGAACGCGTCCTCTTCCGCAGCGGGCCATTGCCCGCCCTTGGCTTCGATGCCATCGCGACGCACCGTGGCCAGCACGCTGGCGGCCTGTTCGCCACCCATCACGCCGATGCGTGCGTTGGGCCACATCCACAGGAAATTCGGCGAATAGGCCCGCCCACACATGCCGTAGTTGCCGGCGCCGAACGAGCCGCCGATCACCACGGTGAACTTGGGCACCTTCGCGCAGGCGACCGCCATCACCAGCTTGGCACCGTCCTTGGCGATACCGCCCTGTTCGTACTTGCGCCCGACCATGAAGCCGGTGATGTTCTGCAGGAACAGCAGCGGGATGCCGCGCTGGGTGCACAGCTCGATGAAGTGCGCGCCCTTCAGCGCGGACTCGGAGAACAGGATGCCGTTGTTGGCGATGATGCCGATCGGGTAGCCGTTCAGATGGGCGAAGCCGGTGACCAGGGTGGCGCCATAGCGCGGCTTGAATTCATCGAAGCGCGAGCCATCGACCAGGCGTGCGATCACCTCGCGCACGTCGTAGGGCTTGCGCGTGTCGGCCGGGATCACGCCGTACAGTTCGTGCGCCGGCAGCAACGGTTCCTCCGGCGGCTGCATCGCCATCGCCGGTTCCGGCTTGCGCCAGTTCAGCTGGGCGATGATCGCGCGGACCCGTGCCAGCGCCTGCAGGTCGTTGTCGGCCATGTGGTCGGCCACGCCGGAAATGCGCGTGTGCACGTCCGCGCCGCCCAGTTCCTCGGCCGTTACCACTTCACCGGTGGCCGCCTTCACCAGCGGCGGGCCGCCGAGGAAGATGGTGCCCTGCTCGCGCACGATCACCGTTTCATCGCTCATCGCCGGCACGTAGGCGCCACCGGCGGTGCAGCTGCCCATGACGCAGGCGATCTGCGGGATGCCCTGCGCGGACAGGTTGGCCTGGTTGTAGAAGATGCGGCCGAAGTGGTCGCGGTCGGGGAACACCTCGTCCTGCAGCGGCAGGAAGGCGCCACCGGAGTCGACCAGATAGATGCACGGCAGGTGGTTCTGCTCGGCGATCTCCTGTGCACGCAGGTGCTTCTTCACCGTCATCGGGTAATAGGTGCCGCCCTTGACCGTGGCATCGTTGGCCACGATCACGCACTCCACGCCGCTGACCCGGCCGATGCCGGCGACCACGCCGGCTGCCGGCACAGCGTCGTCGTACATGCCATGAGCAGCCAGCGGCGCGATTTCCAGGAAGGCACTGCCGGCATCGAGCAGGGCGTCGATGCGGTCGCGTACCAGCAGCTTGCCGCGCGCGGTGTGCTTGGCGCGTGCCGCCTCGCTGCCGCCCAGGGCAGTGCGGGCGAGGGTGGCGTGCAGATCGTCGACCACGGCCTGCATCGCCGCGCGGTTGCTTTCAAACGTGTCGCTGCCCGGTTGCAGCTGGCTGTTCAGGACGGTCATGGGGTGGCCTTACAGAGTGCGCTGGAACAATTCACGGCCGATCAGCATGCGGCGGATCTCCGACGTGCCCGCACCGATCTCGTACAGCTTGGCGTCGCGCCACAGGCGGCCGGTCGGGTACTCGTTGATGTAGCCGTTGCCACCGAGGATCTGGATCGCCTGCCCGGTCAGCCAGGTGGCCTTCTCGGCGGCGTACAGGATCGCACCGGCCGCGTCCTGGCGGGTGGTACGGCCCTGGTCGCAGGCGCGTGCCACGGCGTACACGTAGGCGCGGCAGGCGCCCAGGCCCACGTACATGTCGGCGATCTTGGCCTGGATCAGCTGGAAGCTGCCGATCGCTTCTCCGAACTGGTGGCGTTCGTGCACGTACGGCATCACCACGTCCATGGCCGCAGCCATCAGCCCCAGCGGGCCGCCGGACAGCACCACGCGCTCGTAGTCCAGGCCGGACATCAGCACGCGCACGCCACCGCCGACGCTGCCGAGCACGTTCTCTTCGGGAATCTCGCAGTCCTGGAACACCAGCTCGCAGGTCGGCGAGGAGCGCATGCCCAGCTTGTCCAGCTTCTGGGCGGTGGAGAAACCCGGCATGCCCTTTTCAACCAGGAAGGCGGTGATGCCCCTGGCGCCGGCGTCCATGTCGGTTTTGGCATAGACCACCAGCACATCGGCGTCCGGGCCGTTGGTGATCCACATCTTGTTGCCGTTGAGGACATAGCGATCGCCGCGCTTGTCGGCGCGCAGCTTCATCGACACTACGTCCGAACCGGCACCGGGTTCGCTCATCGCCAGTGCGCCCACCTTGGCGCCACTGCACAGGTCGGGCAGGAAGCGCTGCTTCTGCGCCTCGCTGCCGTTCTTGCGCAGCTGGTTCACGCACAGGTTGGAGTGCGCGCCATAGGACAGGCCGATGCCGCCGGAGGCGCGCGAGACCTCTTCCATCGCCACCACGTGGGCCAGGTAGCCCATGCCGGTACCGCCGTATTCTTCCTCGACGGTAAGGCCGAGCAGGCCCTGTTCGCCCAGTTTCGGCCACAGTGCCTGCGGGAACTGGTTGGTTGCATCGGCCTCGGCCGCCAGCGGCGCGATCTCGGCGGCGGCAAAATGGGCCACGCTCTGGCGCAGCAGGTCGATCTCTTCACCGAGATCGAAGTTCAGGGATGGCACGTGCATTACAGCGGCTCCACGGCGGCAAAGTGGGGGATGGACGCACCCAGGGCTTGCCGGCGATGGTTTCCAGGACCGCGCCGGCACGGGCGAGGCCCCAGCGTAACGGGGTTCGGGAAAGAAGTGAACACAAATTCAAAAATTGAAACCAGAATCAAAACATGGCCTACAAACGCTCTGCACTGATGGAAGAACGCCTGGCCGGGGCCCGCGAGCGGATCCTGCTGGCAACCCGTGAACGGGTCGCCACCGGCGGCTGGCGAAACGCCCCGGTGACCGCCGTGGCAACCCAGGCGGGGGTCTCCACCGGCCTGATCTACCGTCATTTCCCCTCCAAGGCCGACCTGTTCGTGGAGGTGCTCAACGCGGCGGTGGCCCATGAAGTGGCGATCATGGAACGCATCGCCAGCGGCCCGGAGGCCGCCAGCGAGCGCCTGCGGCTGGCCATCGCCGCCTTCGTGCGTCGCGCCCTGGCGGGTCCGGGGCTGGCCCACGCCTTCATCGTCGAACCGGTCGATCCGGACGTGGAAGCCGAGCGCATGCGCGGCCGCCGTGCCTTCGGTGATGTGTTCCTGCGCCTGGTGGAGGAAGGCGTGGCCGCCGGCGAACTGCCTGCGCAGGATGCGCATGTGGCGGCCGCGTGCCTGGTCGGCGCCTTCACCGAAGCGATGGTTGGCCCGACTGCGCCCAGCCGTGAAGCGCATCGCGACGAGGATGCGCTGGTCGACGCGATCTGCAGCTTCTGCCTGCGTGCCATCGGCGCACCGGTAAATCGGTAGCGCCGGGCCATGCCCGGTGGCTTGTGTTGCTGGGGTCAGATCCCTTTTGCGGCGCAAAAGGGATCTGACCCCAGCCCCCGGCATGTTGCGCCGCACCAGCATTGACGCCTGTTGTCGCGCGCAGGGCGCGTTCTATACTCGGCCCATCACGCAGTCGCTCAGCCGTGGTCCAACGACTACCAGCCAGGGGTAACGAAGAGTGCGGAATTACGATCTGGAGTTCCTGAAACGCTTCTCCATGGTGATCGCGCTGTTGATGGCCATCACTCTGGGTCTGATCTTCCTTGCCGCCTTCCTGCACACCCGGATTCCGCCCGAGGTGTCGCCCACTGCGGCCAAACGTACCGAACAGCGCATCGCGCCGACCGGAGCGGTGTACGCCGGCAGTACCGGTGCAGCCGCGCAGGCGGCGGCCAAGGCGGCCGCGCTGGCCAAGGCCGCCTCGCAGGTGGCCTACGGCGGCACCACCGATGGCAAGGTCATCTTCGACAACCTCTGCACCGCCTGCCACACCACCGGGGTGGGCCAAGCGCCGACCCTGGACCGCGCGCACTGGGACCAGCGCATCACGCAGGGCAAGGACACGCTCTACAAGCACGCCATCGAGGGCTACACCGGCCCGGACGGCGGCATCATGCCTCCCAAGGGCGGCAACCCGGCGCTGACCGAGGAACAGATCCACGCCACCGTGGACTGGATGCTGGGCAACCTGAAGTAGGACCTTTCCGCAGCGCCGGGCCTGCCCTCGGCAGCCTCTGCGCCACCTGCGCGGGCGGCTGCCGGACATGGGCCCGGCGCTGCCATCCCGTCGTCGACGGCCCCCGGGGCTTTGCCCACCCAGGCCGATCGCCGGGCTGCAGTCGGGCGTTCGTATTTCGGGGTTAGTCTGTGCCCCCCATTCCGTGGAGTCGCCCGTCGATGCGCCGCCGTTCCCTTGTTCTCGCCCTGTCCCTGCTGCTGCCGGCACCTGCCTTTGCCCAGGCCCAGCCGCAGGCCATGCCGGCCCCGGCGACGTCCACCCCGCGCAACTCCACCGTTGTACTGGCCACCGCGCCGGCCGACTGGCGCGCGCTGGACGGCCAGCGTGTGCGCATCGCTGCGCCGCTGACCCTGGCCGGCACCGACGCTCTGGAACGCTCCGGCCAGCTGACGGTCGCCTTCGGCGGTCGCCTGTGGCAGCCGACCGAAGTGGCCGCGCCAGGCACCGCCGGCATCGAACAGGTGATGGCTGACAACCTGCGCCGCCGCCTGGTCCTGGACGATGGCAGCGACGTGCGTGATCCGGGCAGCGTGGCCTACCTGCCGGGCAACCCGGTGCTGCGCACCGGCATGCTGCTGCGCAATGTGGAAGGCACTGTCCGCGTGGACGCGCAGGGCCGCCCGCAGCTGCAGGTGGAAGGCACGCTGAGCCTGCCCGCACTGCAGCGGCCGGCGGTGCCGGACGTGCCTGGCAGCCTGCGTATCGCGGCGTTCAACCTGGAAAACTACTTCAATGGCGACGGCCAGGGCGGCGGCTTCCCGACGTTGCGCGGTGCCCGCACGCTGGAGGAGCACAAGGCCCAGGTGGCCAAGCTGGTCGCCACCATCAATGCGCTCGATACCCACATCGCCGCCCTCATGGAGCTGGAGAACGATGGCTACGGACCGCAGTCGGCCATTGCCGAGCTGCTGGCCGCGCTCAATGACCGGCCACACGCCGGACCGGACGACGCATGGGTGGCGGTCGATCCGGGCGAAGGCCCCGGCACCAATCCCATCCGCGTCGGCATCATCTACAAGCGCGGTGCATTCAAGACATTGGGCCCGCCGTTGACCAAGCTTGACGGCCCGTTTGCCGAGCACAGCCGCGCACCGCTGGCACAGGCTTTCCAGGGCAAGGGCGCACCGTTCATGGTGGTCGCCAACCACTTCAAGTCCAAGGGGTGCCGCGACGCCAGCGGTGCCGACGCCGACCGCAACGATGGCCAGGGCTGCTGGAATGCGACGCGCGTCGAATCGGCCCGCCAGCTCAACCAGTGGGTGCAGGCCGAAGCCGCGCGCCTGAAGGTGAAGGATGTAGTGATGCTGGGCGATTTCAACGCCTATGCGATGGAGGATCCGATCCGCACGCTGCACACGCTGGGCTGGCAGGACGCCTTCAAGGTGGCCAAGGTCGAACATCCCTACAGCTACGTCTACAACGGCTACAGCGGCCGCCTCGACCACGCCCTGCTGAGTCCGTCCATGGCCCGCCGCCTGGCGGGCGCCGCCGAATGGCACAGCAATGCCGACGAGCAGGACGCCAGCGGCTACCAGGGGCGCAATGTGCCCGGCCCATGGCGCAGTTCCGACCACGACCCGCTGCTGCTGGGCTTCGACAAGTAATGCCCAACGCCGGGGTCGGATCCCATTCCAACGGAATGGGCTCTGACCCCGATGCATCGCCGGGCCATGAACGCGTGGGCCGCACGTGGGGTCAGAGCCCATTCCGTTGGAATGGGATCCGACCCCCGGGCCGTACTCACCCCCAGGCGATCAATCCGATCGCCAGCACTGCCAGCGCCAGGCCGGCCCGGTTCCACTTCGTGGTTGGTTCGCCAAAGGCAAACACGCCCACCAGCGCGCCCAGTACCACCACGCCGATGTTCATGCCGGCGAACACCGTGGCCGGGCTGTCCGGCATCGCCTGGTGCGCGTGCACATAGAACAGGATGTTGCCGCCGTTGAGCAGGCCCAGCAGCGCACCCGCGCCGAGGTTGTGCCAGGCCAGCCGGCTGCGACCGCTGAAGTGCCGCCACAGCTGCAATGCCAGCATCAGTACGAAGGCCACGCTGAAGCTGGCCAGCACCGCCGCCATCGACGGCGTGCCGGACAGCGCCACCTGCTTGAGCAGCACGTCCACCACCGCGAAGCCGCCCCACACGCCCAGCAGCCAGCCCCAGCCACCCGGCGAGGACGCCACCGCCGGACCGCGCGGGCGCAGGCTGATGGCCACCATCGCCAGCAGGCCCAGGCCGAGCCCGGCCAGCTTCCACAGCGTGGCGGTCTGGCCGAAGAACAGGAACGCCGCCGCCAGTGACAGCAGCAGCGACAGCCGCTGCGCCACGTCGCTGCGGACGATGCCGGCCACCGCCACCGCGCGGCCCAGCACCAGGAAGATCGAGGGCAGCACCACCGCCAGCGCCAGCAACGACGGCCACGGGGCATGCGGCGCGCGCAGCGCATCCAGCGGCGGCTGCAGCACCACGGCGGTCAGGGTCGCAGCCACCAGATAGTTCCAGGTGACCATCTGCGCAACATCCAGTTGGCGGCGTCCGGCCACCTTCAACAACACCGAAACCAGCACGCTGCAGATCACGGCCAAAGACAGGTAGAGCATGGGGCGGGCACAGGGCAGGGGCGGGGGACGGTATCATGGTGCCATGCACAAGCCTTCGTTCCCCGTCGCCCCCGGCGAAACCGCCTGCCTCGAACTGGACGGCCCGGCCGGCCCGCTGGAAGTGGTCGTCGACCTGCCCAAGGCCGATGTGCCGGTGCAGCCGATCGTGGCCATCGTCTGCCATCCGCTGTCCACCGAGGGCGGCACCCTGCACAACAAGGTGGTCACCATGACCGCCAGCACCCTGCGCGAGCTGGGCATCGCCACGGTGCGCTTCAACTTCCGCAGCGTCGGTGGTTCGGCGGGCACCTTCGATGGCGGCGTGGGCGAGCAGGATGACCTGAAGGCCGTGACCGCCTGGGTGCGCAGCCAGCGCCCCGACGACCGCCTGTGGCTGGCCGGCTTCAGCTTTGGTGCGTTCGTTTCGCTGAAGGCAGCCGCCACGCTGCAGCCGGAGGCGCTGATCTCGATCGCGCCGCCGGCCGGCCGCTGGGATTTCGACGGCGTGCAGCCACCGGCCCGCTGGCTGGTGATCCAGGGCGAGCAGGACGAGATCGTCGACCCGCAGGCGGTCTATCAGTGGCTGGACGCGCTGCAGGCTCCGCATGAGCTGGTGCGGATGCCCGACACCAGCCACTTCTTCCATCGCAAGCTGATCGACCTGCGGGGTGCGTTGACCCACGGCGTCAAGCACTGGCTGGGCGCAGCGGCATGAGTGCAGTCGAGTTGACCCCGTCGCAGCGGTATGCGGCCGGGGTTGCCCGGGGTGACTGGCAGGACGACCCCGCCCAGCACGCGGCGCTGGCCGAGCTGGACCGCATCCACGTGGGCCTGCTGGACAACGCCGACGACGGCTGGCTGGACCGGTTGTCCTCGTTCTGGAAGAAGCCCGAGCCGGTCAAGGGGCTGTATTTCTGGGGGGGAGTCGGCCGCGGCAAGACCTTCCTGGTGGATCTGTTCTACGACGGGCTGCCAATCAAGCAGAAGTACCGCACCCACTTCCATCGTTTCATGCGCAGCGTCCACGAGCGCCTGCGCGAGCACCAGGGCCAGAGCGACCCGTTGGCGAAGATCGCCCAGGAATGGCGCAGCAACCTGCGCGTGCTGGTGCTGGACGAATTCTTCGTCACCGACATCGGCGACGCCATGCTGCTGGCGCGCCTGCTCGAACGCCTGTTCGCCGAGGGCGTGACCCTGGTCACCACCTCCAATACGGCGGTGGAGAACCTGTATCTCAATGGCCTGCAGCGCGAGAGCTTCCTGCCCGCCATCAGCCTGCTGCAGCGCTTCTGCGTCGAGCTGTACGCCGAAGGCACGGAGGATTACCGGATGCGCGCGCTGACCCGCTCGCCGGTGTACCGCGCGCCGCTGGCCGCCGACAGCGACGACTGGCTCGCCACGCGCTGGAACGAACTGAGTGGTGGTCAGCCCGCCAAGGCCGGCAACATTGAGATCGAAGGCCGCAAGATTCCGGTCCGCGGCCGGGGCAAGAGCATCGCCTGGTTCGACTTCGCCGCCCTGTGCGAAGGCCCGCGCGGCCCATCGGACTACATCGAGATCGCGCACGAGTTCAATACGGTGCTGCTGGGCGGCATTCCCGCCTTCGATCGCCTGAACGAGGACGCCGCGCGCCGCTTCGTCAACCTGATCGACGAACTGTACGACCGCCACGTCAACCTGGTCTGCACCGCCAGCACCTCGCCGGTCGAGCTGTACACCGGCCAGCGCCTGCAGGGCGCGTTCGAGCGCACCGCCTCGCGCCTGATCGAGATGCAGAGCGCTGAATACCTGGGTACCCCGCACCGGGCGTGAGGGCCCGGGAGCTGCACGATCTGCCGGAAGGGCAGCCGCGCGCAGGCGCTGCAGCGGCAGCTCGACGTTACCGGCTGGGCGCCAGTGCGTTGCCCTGCGGCCGCTCCTCCGGCCCGGTCGACACCTGCAGGCCGTTGTCGCTGCGCTCGAGCAGCCGCAGCGGCTGGCCCTGGTAACGCACTTCCAGCGCATCGTGGGTATCGGCCAGCGCACGCACCAGCGGGCACAACGCCATCGCGCTGGCCTCCACACGCTGGGCACCGGCTTCCAGGCGCCGGTCCAGCTCGGCATCCAGGCGCTCGGCACGTTCCTCCATGGCGTCGCTGCGGCCGGTGAAGACCTGCCAGAGCACGCTGCGGGCGATCGAGCCGGACAGCGTCTCGGCCATGTCCTGCACCTTCGCCTCGAATCCGGGGCCGAAGGTCGCCTGTTCCCAGTAGCCCTTTCCGAGCGTCCCCTCGATCCAGTCATCCGCCTGCCGCCGCAGGCGCCTGACCTTGCGGCTGTTGGCGGTGCCGGTCAGGCTCTCGTAGACGCCATCGAGCGCGTCGAAGCTCAGCTGGCTGACATCGCGCGCCAATGCCGTGGCGGCGGGCATCAACCGGCGCGCGCCGGCCTCCAGCTGGCGCAGGCGGGCGGCATCGGCGTCGCTGACCGGCACGATCGTGTCATCCAGGCTCAGCACACCATCGTGGAACACCACCTCGTGCGGCGCCTGTGGGCCGTGTCGCAGCCAGATGCCGCCGCTGTCCACCAGCACGTCATAGTCCGTGCGGATGCCACACTGGTCCGCGTGCAGCTTCGGCGCGTCGGCCGCCTGCGCCGGCATGATGCACAGCGCCGACAGCACTGCCAGGGCAGGCAGTCGCAGGTCCATTGGACATTCCTTTTCCAGTCGCCAGAGCCCAGCGTCCGCCTCTCCGGCCTGTCCGTCATCGGCCGGAAGTCACGCCGTCCACCGGCTGCCCACCTTCTATCCACAGGGTTGTCCCTTGGTCATTCCGTTACTGTCATGTGAAGCTGTCATTGTTCTGTTTCCGCACTCCGTTGTACTGCCGGAATGACGCGTTCCGGTCTTGACTGCGCGGCCCGTTCCGGCAGGTCCAAAGCGTCTGATCCGGGCGCCGATGGCACGATCCTTGCGGCGCAAGGGATTGCCGAATTTCACTACATTTGGCGTTGACGGACCCCACCACCCCCACTATCTTGTGGCCATCGGTCGCAGCGACCCCACGTCGCAAGGACAACGGGGAAGGCGCGGAGGCGGGAGCTACGCGGCACCCACGTCCACCGCGATACCCGTCGGCGACCGTCACGGCAGCGGCAGGCGCAGGTCTCACCTCCTGCGACGCCCAGCTGCCATCCTGGACCGTCATGTCCTGGGCCGCGCCACCGATGCACCTGCAACCACCCCATCACGCCAAGAGGACACACGCCGTGACCACCGAAACCAGCGCCACCATCGAAAAGGAAAGCGAGTTCCTGTTGACGTCGCCGCCGACGGCCAACGCGATGAGTGTGACCAAGCGCAATGGCACGACCGAACTGGTGGACCTGAACAAGATCGTGCGTGCGGTGCAGCGTTCCTCCGAAGGCCTGCACGCCGTCGATCCGATGCGCGTGGCCACCCGCACCATTTCCGGCCTGTACAACGGCGCCACCACCCGCGAGCTGGACGAGCTGTCCATCCGCACCGCCGCCCTGCTGATCGGTGAAGAACCCGAGTACGGCCGTCTGGCCGCGCGCCTGCTGGCCAACTACATCGCCAAGGAAGTGTCGGGCCAGGAAATCTATGCCTTCTCGCAGTCGGTCAGCCGTGGCCATGAAGTCGGCCTGATCAACGACCGCCTGCTGAACTTCGTGCAGACCAACGCGCGCAAGCTCAACGATGCGATCGACATCTCGCTGGACCTGAACTTCGATTACTTCGGCCTGCGTACCCTGTACGACCGCTACCTGCTGCGCCATCCGCACACCCGCAAGGTGATCGAGACCCCGCAGCAGTTCTTCCTGCGCATCGCCAGCGCGCTGAGCGAGGACGTGTCCGAGACCCTGGCGCTGTACAAGCGCATGGGCAACCTGGACTACCTGCCGTCCAGCCCGACCCTGTTCAACTCCGGCACCACCCACGAGCAGCTGTCCTCGTGCTTCCTGCTCGATTCGCCGCAGGACTCGCTGGAGTCGATCTACTCCAAGTACGGCGATATCGCCCAGCTGTCGAAGTTCTCCGGCGGCATCGGCGTCAGCTACACCCGCGTGCGTTCGCGTGGTTCGCTCATCAAGTCCACCAACGGCCATTCCAACGGCATCGTGCCGTGGCTGAAGACCATGGACTCGTCCGTGGCGGCGGTGAACCAGGGGGGCAAGCGCAAGGGCGCGGCCTGCGTGTATCTGGAAACCTGGCACGCCGACATCGAGGATTTCCTCGAGCTGCGTGACAACACCGGTGACGAAGCCCGCCGTACCCACAACCTGAACCTGGCCAACTGGGTGCCGGACCTGTTCATGAAGCGCGTCGAGGCCGACCAGGAATGGTCGCTGTTCGATCCGCGCGTCGTGCCGGAGTTCACCGATCTGTTCGGCGAAGCCTTCGAGCAGGCCTATCTGCAGGCCGAAGCCCAGGGCAAGGCCAACCGCACCATCTCCGCCCGCAAGCTGTACGCCCGCATGATGCGTACGCTGGCCGAGACCGGCAACGGCTGGATGACCTTCAAGGACAAGTGCAACCGCGCCAGCAACCAGACCCTGCGTCCGGGCAACGTGATCCACCTGTCCAACCTGTGCACGGAAATCCTGGAGGTCACCTCCAACGATGAAACCGCGGTGTGCAACCTGGGTTCGATCAACCTGGGCAACCACTTCGACGAGCACAACGAGTTCGACTTCGAGAAGCTGGCCGAGACCGTGCGCCTGGCCGTGCGCCAGCTCGACCGTGTCATCGACCTGAACTTCTACCCGATCGAAACCGCCCGCCGCGCCAACCTGCGCTGGCGCCCCGTCGGCCTGGGCTGCATGGGCCTGCAGGACGTGTTCTTCCGCAAGCGCCTGCCGTTCGACAGCGCCGAAGCCCGTGCCCTGTCGAAGAAGATCGCCGAGACGATCTACTTCCACGCGCTGGAAACCTCGACCGAGCTGGCCCAGGAACGCGGCAAGCACCCGTCGTTCAACGACACCCGTGCCGCCAGTGGCGAACTGCAGTTCGACGCCTGGAACGTGGTGCCGGAAGACACCGCGCGCTGGGATGCCCTGCGTGCCCGCATCAAGGAGCACGGCCTGCGCAACTCGCTGATGATCGCGATCGCCCCGACCGCGACCATCGCCTCCATCGCCGGCTGCTACGAGTGCGTCGAGCCGCAGGTGTCCAACCTGTTCAAGCGCGAAACCCTGTCCGGTGACTTCCTGCAGGTCAACCGCTACCTGGTGAACGAGCTGAAGAAGCTGGGCCTGTGGACCGCCGACATGCGCGATGCCATCAAGCTGGCCGAAGGTTCCATCGCCGGCCTGACGCAGATTCCGGAAACCCTGCGTGAGGTCTACCGCACTGCGTGGGAACTGCCGATGCGTTCGCTGATCGACATGGCCGCCGAGCGTGGCGCCTTCATCGACCAGTCGGCCTCGCTCAACCTGTTCATGGAAAGCCCGAACATTGGCGCGATGTCGTCCATGTACATGTACGCGTGGAAGCAGGGCATCAAGACCACCTACTACCTGCGCTCGCGTCCGGCCACCAAGATCGCCAAGACCACGGTCAGCAACGCGGCCCCGGCCAAGGTGTTCAGCCCGGACGAAGCCATCGCCTGCTCGCTGGAGAACCCGGAAGCCTGCGAGGCCTGCCAGTAATCGCGCGCTGTGCCGTAGATGGAGCCGGGCTCGGCCCGGCTGCGCAATGACAAGGTAGCGCCGGGCCATGCCCGGCGTTTTGACCCGAGAAGACAAGGAAACACCCATGGCCGACAAGCCCAAGCAGATGCTGCTCGATCCCGGTTTTGAACTGACGTTGCGCCCGATGCGCTACCCGCAGTTCTATGACATGTACCGGAATGCGATCAAGAACACCTGGACGGTGGAAGAGATCAATTTCCAGATCGACATCACCGACCTGCACAGCAAGATGTCGCCGGGTGAGCGCCACCTGATCCATCGCCTTGTCGCGTTCTTCGCCACCGGCGATTCGATCGTGTCCAACAATCTGGTGCTGAACCTGTACCAGCACCTCAATGCGCCGGAAGCGCGCATGTACCTGTCGCGCCAGCTGTATGAAGAAGCGCTGCACGTGCAGTTCTACCTGACCCTGCTCGACAACTACCTGCCGGACCCGGAAGAGCGCGCCAAGGCGTTCTCGGCGGTGGAGAACATCGACTCGATCAAGAAGAAGGCCGATTTCTGCTTCAAGTGGATCGACTCGATCCAGGACCTGACCCGCATCGAGACCCGCGAACAGCGCCGCCAGTTCCTGCTCAACCAGATCTGCTTCGCCGCCTGCATCGAAGGCCTGTTCTTCTTTGCTGCGTTCGCCTACGTGTACTACTTCCGTTCGCGCGGCCTGCTGCCGGGCCTGGCCTCGGGCACCAACTGGGTGTTCCGCGACGAAAGCGCCCACATGGAGTTCGCGTTCGAGTCGGTGCGCGTGGTCCGCGAGGAAGAGCCGGACCTGTTCGATGAGGAGATGAAGCAGCAGGTGTACGACATGCTGGCCGAAGCGATCGAGTGCGAGGTGCAGTTCGCCGAGGACGTGCTGTCCGGCGGCGTGGCGGGCATCTCCACGCGCGACATGCGCCAGTACCTGCAGCACTGCGCCGACCAGCACTTCGCCAAGCTGGGCATGGAAAAGAAGTACAACGTGCGCAACCCGCTGCCGTTCATGGAACTGCAGGACGTGCAGGAGCTGACCAACTTCTTCGAACGCCGCGTTTCGGCCTACCAGGTCGGCGTGCAGGGCGAAGTTGCCTTCGACATGAACTTCTGACCCGTCCGGTCAGGCCTGTCGCAGCGAAAACCCCGGCCGATGCCGGGGTTTTTTGTGGGTAGCGGGGGGGGGGGGGCCCCCGGGGGGGCCCCCGGGGGGGCCCCGCCCCCGCCCCCCCCCGCGCCGGGCCCCCCCCGCGCCCGCCCGCCCCCCCCCCCGCCCCCCCCCACCCCCCCCCCCCCCCCCCCCCGCCGGGGCGGGGGCGCGCTCTCCCCCGCGGGGGCCGGCGCGGGGGGCACCGGCAACCGCCGCCGGGCTAACGCGCGGGGCCTTGCCCGGCGAACCAGAAACTGTGACTACCGTCTGTACGCGATCGACCGGTGTCTCAAGTCCCATTCACACACGCCGATACCGGACCCATGGATAGACTCACCCTCATCGGACTCTTTCTCGCCCTCGCCTCGCTGGTCGGCGGCAGCATCCTCAAGGGCGCCGGACTGGCGTCCCTGTGGTCGCCTGCGGCGTTCGTGATCGTCATCGTCGGCACCATCGCTGCGATCCTGCTGCACACCGCACCCGCCGTATTCAGGCACGCCTTCCGGATCGTACGCTGGGTCGTGCGCCCGCCGCACAGTGATCGTCGCGAGCTGATCCAGCAGATCGTCGAGTGGAGCAACATCGCCCGCCGCCAGGGCCTGCTGGGCCTGGAAGCGCAGGTGGAAGCGCAGCAGGATCCGTTCCTGCGCAAAGGCCTGCAGCTGCTGGTCGATGGCGTCGAGCCCGAATCGATCCGGCACATGCTGGAGATCGAGCTGGGCAGCCAGGAACACCGTGACCAGGCCGCTGCCAAGGTCTTCGAGGGCATGGGCATCTATGCGCCGACGCTGGGCATCATCGGTGCGGTGCTGGGCCTGATCGCCGTCATGAAGAACCTGGCCGACCCCAGCAAGCTGGGGCATGGCATCGCCGCCGCCTTCACCGCCACCATCTACGGCATCGCGTCGGCCAACCTGCTGTTCCTGCCGATCGCCGCCAAGCTGAAGGGGGTGATTGCCCACAACAGCCGCGACCGCGAGATGGTCATCGAAGGCCTGATCTCGATCGCGCAGGGCGAGAACCCGCGGAACATCGAAACCAACCTGTCCGGCTTCCTGCACTGACATGGCCCGCCGCAGACACCACGAAGAGCACGCCAACCATGAAGCATGGGCGATCCCCTATGCCGATCTGATGACGCTGCTGCTGGCCTTCTTCGTGGTGATGTATGCGATCTCCTCGATCAACGAAGGCAAGTACCGGATCATGGCCGATGCGCTCACCGATGCCTTTGGTGGCGCGCCGCGCACCATCAATCCGGTGCAGGTCGGCAACAAGCAGGTGCAGGGGGGCGGCTGGGACAGTCCTTCGGTGATCAAGTCCGGCACCAAGATCGGCCCGTCCGCACCGGCACCCTCGCACGACCCTACCCTGCTGCCGGCCATGGCCTCGCAGATGCGCATGCCGGTCTCGGTGCACGACCAGCAGCAGATCGCCCGTGCCGAGCGCCAGCTCAGCAGCATCGCCGACCGGTTGACCGCCGCGCTGTCGCCGCTGATCGAGCGCGGCATGATCAGCGTGCGCCGCACCGAGCTGTGGATCGAAGTGGAGATCAACAGCGACATCCTGTTCCCGACCGGCTCGGCGGCGCTGGACGTGCACGCGCGCGGGACGCTGTCCAGCCTGGCCGGTGTGCTGCGCGACGTACCCAACAGCGTGCGGGTGGAAGGCCACACCGACAACGTGCCGATCGCCACCGCCACCTTCCCCTCCAACTGGGAACTGTCGGCCGCGCGGGCCGCCAGCGTGGTCCACCTGTTCGCCGACCAGGGCCTGCAGCCTTCGCGTCTGGCCATGGTCGGCTACGGCCAGTTCCGCCCGCGCGAGGACAACGACAGTGCGCAGGGTCGCAACCGCAACCGGAGGGTAATGGTCATCATCCTGGCCGACACCTCGCACTCGGTCGACCCGCTGGGCCAGCGCCTGAACGCCGCCAACGGCGCGGCCGACGCGTCCGCCGGGCCTGCGGCAACGCCCGCCACCGTGCCCTCCCCGTCCCCCATCGCACCGGTGCAGTTGCCACCGGTGCCGGCTGGCAGCCGTGTCGGCGCCGCCGCTCCCCCGGCAATGAAGGAGTAAACCCATGCGCATCTGGGCAGTCGCCAACCAGAAGGGCGGAGTCGGCAAGACGACGACCACCCTGGCCCTCGGCCGCAACCTGGCCACGCAGGGCCATCGCGTGCTGCTGATCGATCTTGATCCCCACGCCTCGCTCAGCCGCGCCTTCGGCGTGCCGGTGGACCCGCCACCGACCGGCGTACTTGAGCTGTTCAGCGCACCTCCGGCCGAGCTGTCCAGCCTTTGCCACACCAGCAGCGTCAGCGGCCTGGACTACGTCTGCGCACAGCCGGCACTGGCCACGCTGGAGCGCCGCAGCGCCAACCAGCCGGGCCTTGGCCTGGCGCTGCAGAACGCGCTGGCACGGCACCAGGGCCAGCACGACTACATCCTGCTCGACTGCGCGCCCACACTCGGCCTGCTGATGATCAATGCGCTCGCGGCAGCGGACCGCCTGATCATTCCGACGCAGGCCGAGCCGCTGGCACTGCACGGGCTGGACGGCATGGTGCGCACCGGCGAAATGGTCGAGCGCTCGCGCCGGCGCCCGCTGCCGATCTCGATCCTGCCCACCCTGTTCGACCGCCGCACCCGCACCGGCAACGAATCACTGCGCAGCATGCAGGACCGTCACGGCGCACGCGTCTGGGAGGATGCGATTCCGATCGACACGCGGGTCAGCAACGCGGCCGGCCTGACCCTGCCGAGCGTCGGCGAGGACTATCCCGGCCGCGGGCTCGCGGCCTACCGTCGCGCGCTGAACTGGATCCTTGGCGAGGATGCGCGCGCGCTGGAGCAAGCCGCATGAACACCACCGGCGTGCTGGACGACTATCTGGACGAGCTGCTGGGCGAAGCGATCGCCCCGGTGGCGGCCAGCCCCGATGCAGGCAACACGGCGCTTCCGGCGGCGATCGCCGAACGCGAGCCGACCTGGGACGACCTGCCGGCAGAGGTCATCTACGAAACCGGCAGCAGCGACGTGGTGCCCGTGGATGACGCCGCTCTGGCGGCCGCCTTCGAGGCCACCAGCCAGTCCTCTGCACCGGCATCTGCCGAACGCCAGCCGACCTGGGACGATCTGCCCGATGAGGTGATCTACGAGACCGACGGCGCGGAAAGCCCGTTGCTGGCCCACACCGACAGCCCCGCGCTGCAGGCTGCCTTCGAGGCCGCCGCCAGCGGCGAAGGGGTGGATCCGGTGGCGCCCGCGCGGATCGTGCCCCCGGCACCCGCCGCTGCGCCGCCGGTAGCGGCTGCACCGCCGCGTGTCGCCCTCGAAGCACCCGCCGCCAGCCGCCCTGCCAGCTGGCAGGAACTGCAGGCGCAGGCCCATCGACCCGCCAACAGCCCGCATCCGCAGCACCGCCGCGCGAACGAGCGCACCTCGCGCTGGCTGCGGATGCGCTGTGGCAGCCAGGCCTATGCACTGGAACTGCTGAAAGTGCAGGAGGTGGTACTGCCGGTACCCCTGCTGCCGCTGCGCGGCACTGCGCCGGCGATGCTGGGGATCATGAACCTGCGCGGCCAGGTGGTGCCCGTGATGGACCTTGGGCTGCACCTGGGCGCAGCGGCGGCCGAGGACGACGCACAGACCCGCATCGTGGTGCTGGAGGAAGACGGCGAGACCATCGGCCTGCGCGTCTCGGCCGTGGAAGACGTCGCCAATCTCACTGATTCGCAGATCGAGCCACCGGATACCGCCCGCATCTGCCAGATCTCCAACGACCTCTTCCGTGGTGTGGCCCGCGTCAGCCAACGGCCGATGATCCTGCTCGACGCCACCCGCCTGCTCAACTGAGGCGGGGTCCACGCGTGGCCCGGGCCTGTCGGAACGGGCACGCAGGGCCTCACCGCCCCCCTAAAGAACCCCTGGCGGGTGCCGATATGGATGACGGAACCGTTTGTCCGGAGCAACGATGAGCACTGTCGAACTGGGTGAGGATCTCGGCATCGAGACCAGCACCGAGCTCAAGAACCGCCTCGCCCCGCTGGTAGCGCAGGTTGGCGAGCTGACCCTGGATGCAAGCCAGGTCGGCCGCGTCCACACCGCCGCCGTGCAGGTGCTGTGTGCATTCGTGCAGGCACGCCGCGAGGCGGGCCTGGACACCGGCTTCCACGGTTGCACTGCAACCTTCCGTGACGCCGCGCGCCTGCTGGGCGTCACCCAGGCCCTGGGCCTGGACGTACCCCATGACAACCTGAAATCTGTGGAGAACGCTGCATGAGCGCACGTATCTTGGTGGTGGACGATTCGGCGTCGATGCGCCAGATGGTGTCCTTCGCCCTCACCTCGGCCGGTTTTGCCGTCGAAGAAGCTGAAGACGGCGCGGTCGCGCTCGGCCGCGCGAAGGGACAGCGCTTCAACGCGGTGGTCACCGACGTCAACATGCCGAACATGGACGGCATTGCGCTGATCCGCGAGCTGCGCCAGCTGCCGGACTACAAGTTCACGCCGCTGCTGATGCTGACCACCGAGTCCGCCGCCGACAAGAAGTCCGAAGGCAAGGCCGCCGGCGCCACCGGCTGGCTGGTCAAGCCGTTCAACCCGGAACAGCTGGTCGCTACCGTGCAGAAAGTGCTGGGCTGATCGCCCCGCACCGTTCCCCTTCTTCGCTTCCGGATCACCACTGCATGAGCATGGACCTGCAACGCTTCCACGCCACCTTCTTCGAAGAGAGCCGCGAAGGCCTCGACGCGATGGAGGCCGGCCTGCTGGCCCTGGAGTCGGGGCAGCAGGACGCGGAGATCATCAACTCGGTGTTCCGCGCCGCCCACTCCATCAAGGGCGGTGCCGGTACGTTCGGCTTCGATGCCATCGCCGCGCTCACCCACGTACTGGAAACGCTGCTGGACGAGCTGCGCGCCGGCAAGCGCGCGCTGGAAGGCCACGCGGTCGATGCGATGCTGTCGTCCGTGGATGTGCTGCGCGCCCTGCTGCGCGAGGCCGAGCACGGCCAGGCGGCCGATCCGGCGGCCGTCGCCGCGGTGAAGGCGCGGCTGGAGGCAGTGCTGTCCGGCCAGCCGGCAGCCAGCGCCCCGGCCGCGGCTGCTGCCGCAGCACCGGTGGACGATACGCCCGAAGCCTGGCAGATCGGCTTCACCCCCGCGCCCTCACTGTTCATGAGCGGCAATGATCCGCTGCGCATCATCCGCGAACTGGAACATCTCGGCTCGCTGCAGGTCGCTGCGCGGCTCGAACGCCTGCCCGGCTTCGCCCAGCTTGACCCTCTTGAAGCCCATCTTGCGTGGGACCTCGGCCTGGTCGGCAAGGTGCCGCGCAGCAAGATCGAAGACACCTTTGCGTGGGTGCTGGACGACTGCGAACTGGACATCCGTCCGGCCGCGCCGCCGAGCCTGGCCACCCGCGCCCCCGATACAACAGCCAACGCCCCTTCCACGCCCGTTGCTGCAGTACCCCCCGTTGCCGCCGCCCCTGCCGCCAGTGGCACCCCTGGCACCAGCCAGGACGCGGAAACCTCGATCCGCGTCAGTGTCGACAAGGTGGACGCGCTGATCAATCTGGTCGGTGAACTGGTCATCACCCAGGCCATGCTCAAGCAGGTCTCGCATGCGCTGGATCCGGTGCTTGCCGAGAGCCTGTTCGCCGGCCTGGATCAGCTCGAACGCAACACCCGCGACCTGCAGGAAGCCGTCATCGGCGTGCGCATGCTGCCGGTCGACGCCGTGTTCCGCCGCTTCCCGCGCCTGGTCCGCGACCTCTCCACCCGCCTCGGCAAGCAGGTCCGCCTGCGCACCATCGGTGAAGGCACCGAACTGGACAAGGGCCTGATCGAGAAGATCGCCGATCCGCTCGTCCACCTGGTCCGCAACTCCATCGACCACGGGCTGGAAATGCCGGACGTGCGCAAGGGCGCAGGCAAGGACGAGACCGGCACCATCACCCTGGCGGCGTCGCACCAGGGAGGCCACATCGTCATCGAAGTCAGCGACGACGGACGCGGCCTGGATCGCGCCAGGATCCTCGCCAAGGCGGCCGAACGCGGCCTGAGCGTGCCCGACAATCCCACCGACTCGCAGGTCTGGGACCTGATCTTCCAGCCGGGCTTCTCCACCGCCGACGCCGTCACCGATCTCTCCGGGCGCGGCGTGGGCATGGACGTCGTCCGTCGCAACATCCAGGCGCTGGGCGGTGAAGTACAGATCGAAAGCAGCCTGGGCACTGGAACGCGTACCCTGATCCGGCTGCCGCTGACCCTGGCCATCCTCGACGGCATGACCGTGGCGGTGGCGGGCGAGACGTTGATCCTGCCGCTGGCCTATGTGCTGGAAGCCCTGCAGCCGCAGCCGGAGGACATCCGCAGCATGGCCGGCGAAGGGCGCGTGCTGCGCGTGCGTGGCGAGTACCTGCCGATCCTGTCCCTCAGCGAGTACTACGGGTACGGCGCCCGCATGCCCGGCAGCGAATCGCTGGTGGTGGTGGTGGAAGGCGACGGGCAGAAGATCGCACTGGAAGTGGACGAACTGGTCGGCCAGCAGCAGGTCGTGGTCAAGAACATCGAGAACAACTACCGGCGTATCGGCGGCGTGTCCGGCGCCACCATCCTCGGCGATGGCCGCGTTGCACTGATCGTCGACATCGGTGGGCTGGTGCGCTCGCTGCGCGTGCCGCAGGCCGCCTGAGTCCGAGCGCAGGTGATCCAGGGCCGCCGCCCCACACGGGCGGCGGCTTTCGTTTGTGTGCAGCCCGGTAGCAAGGCGAGTGTGCGCCTCCCGCTCCATTTCGTGAACTCCGTCGGCCCACGGCGCCGCAGCAAACCACCCGCGTGCAGGCCGGAACACGGCCCCTGCAACGCGTCCGCGCCGCCGTCCCTACGCATCCGGATGTGACGCCCATCCATAAAGTCCGCCGGCCGTGCGCCGCTATCTCGCAGTGACAGTCGTGACCGGACTCGCATCGGCTCCGATTCACGCTGCACTCCCCGGCCGGCACGCACGCCCGCCACTCTGCCCACCTGGAGCACCTGCATGAAGTGGTTCCACGATCTGCCCATCGCCCGCAAGCTGGCCGTGGGGTTCACCCTCACCACCCTGATGACCCTGCTGCTGGGTGCGTTCGCACTGCTGCGCCTGAGCCAGGCCAACGACCAGCTGGGGGCGATGGCCAGCAACGATATTCCGTCGGTGCAGCATCTGGGCGAAGCCCGCTCGCAGCTTGGTGAATTCCGTACCTACGAGCTGGCCCAGCTGACCATGCTGGACCAACCGGACAAGGTGGCCGACTACAACAAGCGCATGGACGCCACCGCCAAAGCCGTACGCGATGAACTGGCGGCCTATGCCGCCTTGCCGGCCCAGGACAAGGAACGCGAACTGTATCGCGCCGCCTCGGCGCAGGTGGATCGCTACTTCGCCGCCAACAAGGCCATGCGTGACGCAGTGGCCGCCGGCGACGGCATCATGGCGCAGCAGATTTCCGACGAGCAGTCGCGCCCGGCACGGCGTGAACTGTTCGACGCCCTGAAGGCACTGGGTGCCCACATCGCCGGCCTGATGGACGCGCGGATCGCCGATGCCAACGCCACCCATCGCGCCAGCATGATCGCCATCATCGGCTGCATCGTACTGCTGTCGTTGCTGGCCGCAGCCCTGGCCACGGTCATCTCGCGGGCCGTGACCGGTCCGCTCGGCAAGGCCGTGCAGGCCATCCAGGCAGTCGCCCGCGGTGACCTGAGCGTCAGCACCCGCGCCACCAGCAATGACGAGGCCGGCCAGATGCTGTCCGCCACCGCGGAAATGACCGCAATGCTGCGCCGTTTCTCCGAGCAGACACAGTTGATGGCGCAGATGCATGCCGGACCGGATATCAGCCATCGCATCCCGGAAGACTTCCCGGGTGTCTACGGCCAGCTCGCCAGCGGCATCAATACGGTCATTTTCGAGCACCTGGACGCGATCCGCGATGCGATCGACGTACTCAACCAGTATGCCGTCGGCAATCTCGCACCGGACGCGCGCCGCCTGCCCGGCAGCCGCGCCATCCTGCATGAGTCGATGGATGCGGCCAAGTCCAGCCTGCTGGCGATCAATACGCAGATCCAGCAGCTCGCGGCCGCAGCCGCCGCGGGCGACTTCAGCCAGCGCGGCGACGCACAGCGCTTCCAGCATGATTTCAAGGTGATGATCGATCACCTGAACACCATGATGGAAGTCGCCGACAGCAATCTCGGCCAGCTCTCGCAGCTGCTGCAGTCGATCGCTGCCGGGGACCTCACCGCGCGCATGGACGGGCAGTTCAACGGCGTGTTCGCACGGATGCGCGACGATGCCAATGCCACCGTCACCCAGCTGACCCGCATCGTTGGCCAGATCCAGGCCAGCACCTCCAGCATCACCCTGGCCGCCGGCGAAATTGCCTCGGGCAACAACGACCTGTCGCGCCGCACCGAACAGCAGGCCGCCAACCTGGAAGAAACCGCCGCCTCGATGGAGGAACTGACCTCCACCGTGCGCCAGAACGCCGAGCACGCCCGCCAGGCCAACCAGCTCGCCATCGGTGCCCATGGCGTCGCCTCCCAGGGCGGCGAAGTGGTCGGCCAGGTGGTCACCACCATGTCCGCCATTGAAGCCTCCTCGAAGAAGATCGCCGAGATCATCAGCGTCATCGACGGCATCGCCTTCCAGACCAACATCCTGGCCCTCAACGCCGCGGTCGAGGCCGCCCGTGCCGGTGAACAGGGCCGCGGCTTTGCGGTGGTCGCCAGCGAAGTACGCACCCTCGCCCAGCGCTCGGCCGCTGCCGCCAAGGAGATCAAGGGCCTGATCGATGACTCGGTGGGCAAGGTCGCCGATGGCTCTGCACTGGTGCACAAGGCCGGGGCCACCATGGGCGAGATCGTTGCCTCGGTGCAGCGCGTGACCGACATCATGGCCGAGATTTCCGCGGCCTCGCAGGAACAGAGTGCCGGCATCGAGCAGGTCAACCAGACCGTGGTGCAGATGGACGAGACCACCCAGCAGAACGCCGCGCTGGTGGAGGAGGCCACCGCCGCTGCGCGGGCAATGGAGGAACAGGCTGTGCAGCTGGGTGAGGCCGTGGCCCGCTTCCGCCTGGAGTCACAGAACGAAGCACCGCTACCGGCGGTGGTCGTGGCGGCGCAGCGCAGAACGCCCGCGGCAGCTCCAGCGGCCAGGCCGGCCCCCCAGCGCGTCGCACGCGCCGCGGCGGCGCAGCCGGCGCTGGCACTCGACGGCGACTGCCAGGAGTTCTGACCTCATCGGAACTGGGACGCGTCGGATTCCTGCACACTGGCAGGGATCCGACCCTCGACCGGCCCGGTCTGATCGCCGTGACTCCTCGCCGGTCGTCGCAACGCATCACAGTTCCAGCGTTGCCCCGGCCAACTGATTGAATTTTTCTTCAGGTTCAGCCGCCGCTCGCCGCTAACGGGACACGGTCCTACGCGAGCCAGCGATGCCAGCCAGCAACGACCCCGACCCGATACCGGTACAGCGTGGGCGAATGCTGGCCGGCGTGCTGCTGCTCGCTGCGTGGCTCGGATGGACCCTCGCCGCGCTGTGGGCGCAGGCCGATGCTTCACAGCCACCGGCCGGCCGCTGGCGCGCCGCGGACGTGCTGGCGCAGCTGTCGCCCGCCGTGCTTGCCGCCAGCCACCAGCATCCCCTGTTGCTGCGGCAGTCCATCGTCTGTGGCTGCGCCCCACCGGCGCGCACACCCGACGGCATCGACCTGCGGGAGGCCCGCACGCCGCTGCCCTTCGAATGGTTGGTGCTGTACCAGCAGCGCCTTGTCTATGCCGGGCCCTCCCTTCTCGACGCGGGCTGCGGCGGCCGTCCGCTCGCAGCCGCTCCACTGGTTGCGGGGCTGCTGCGCAATGCACAGGCGCCCGTGATCCTTTCCCATCATTGCCCATGCCACAAGGAGTAGCGCATGCATGCCTCCACCCGTAATACCGCCGCGCCGACCGGTCAGCCGACACCGCCTTACCTGCGCACGCTGGCCGCGGGTGCCGACCGCCTGTTCCTGCTGGTCAGTGCAGGGCTGGTCCTGGCCTCGCTGGCACTGGCCGTGCGCCATGGTCAATGGACACCGTGGCTGCTGGTCGCACTGCCCGCGCTGCTGGTCAGCGCGGTGCAGATCCACCTGCAGCCCGGCAGCCGCCTCAGCCGCTGCACGACAGCGCTGGCGTGGATGGTGCTGTCGGCCACCTTGATCCACCAGACGCACGGACAGCTGGAGACCCACTTCACGGTCATCGTGCTGATCGCACTGCTGCTGTACTACCGCGACTGGCTGCCGATCGTGGTGGCCGCCGTGGCGATCGCCGTGCATCACGTGCTGTTCTTCGCCCTGCAGACGCGCGGCCTGCCGTACCCGGTATTCGCCGCCGGCAGTGGTCTGGGCGTGCTGGTCCTGCACGCCCTGTACGTCACCATCGAGGCCGGCCTGCTGTCGGTGATGGCCGTCCAGATGCGCCGCCAGCTTCTGCTGCTCGGCCACGACCCGCAGCAACTGGCACACCTGGCACGCGGCCTGGCCGACGACCAGCCCCTGCCCGAGGCGCTGCATGCCAGCCAGTTCCCGCAGGACTCGCTGGCCGCCGCCCTGGTCCAAGCCAGCACCCGGCTGCTGCAGCGCCGCCAGCGCGAGCTGGCGGCCAGTGGCGAATCGCTGCGCATCCGCAGCGCGCTGGACGATGTCACCACCAACGTGATGATCGCTGACCGTGACCGCAACATCGTCTTCGTTAACCGTCCACTGCAGAAAATGCTGGCCGCCGCCGAAGCCGACCTGCGCCGTGACCTGCCGCAGTTCAGCGCCGCCGATCTGCTGGGCCGCAACATCGACATCTTCCACCGCAATCCGGCCCACCAGGCCACCCTGCTCGACCGCCTCACCGGCACCTACCGCACGCAGATCCGCGTCGGCGGCCGGGCCCTGCAGCTGATCGTCAATCCGATCATCGACGACGACGAACAGCGCCAGGGATTCGTAGTGGAGTGGGCCGACCGCACGGCCGAGATCGAGGTCGAAGAAGAACTCGGCCATATCGTCGATGCCGCCGCGCAGGGCGACTTCAGCGGCCGCGTCGGCACCGCCGGCAAGGAAGGCTTCTTCCTGCAGCTGGCGGAACGCCTCAACGGCCTGCTGGATGCCAACGCACGCAGCATCGAGCAGATCTCGCAGCTGCTGTCCTCGCTCTCGCGCGGCGACCTCACCGTGCAGATGCAGGGCGACTTCCACGGCGTTTACGCCCGCATCCGCGACGATGCCAACACCACCATCGCCGAGCTGACCCGCATCGTCGGCAGCATCCAGGCAGCCTCCAGCCGCCTCACCGGCGCTGCCGCCGGACTGGCGCAGGGCAATGGCCACCTGGCCAGCCGTACCGAACAGCAGGCGGCCAGCCTGGAGGAAACCGCCGCCACCATGGAGGAGTTGACCGCGACCGTGCGCCAGAACGCGGGACATGCGCGGCAGGCCAACCAGCTGGCCACCGATGCGGCCGACATCGCCGGCGAGGGGCGCACGGTCGTCGGCCAGGTGGTCACCACCATGTCCGCCATTGAAGCCTCCTCGAAGAAGATCGCCGAGATCATCAGCGTCATCGACGGCATCGCCTTCCAGACCAA